>CAZRRW010000218.1:0-3796 GCA_964602505.1 uncultured Burkholderiaceae bacterium | reverse complement strand
GGAGGTGCTGAACGCGCAGGCTGACCATGCGCTGGCCGCGTTGACGCTGGCGCATGCCCGGGTTGATCAGGTGCTGACCGACCTGCGCCTTGCGGCGCAAGCCGATGAATTGGACGCCGCGTGGTTGCAGAAGGCCGACGCCGCGTTGAAGCCATGAACTTACGCCAAACAACCCCGCAGACTCATGTAGGCCCCAGCACCTAGGCAGATTCATGGCGACTTGATCTGTGTCAGGAGCGTCATCCAGGGGGCGAGCTACCTTTACCCCCCTACCGGGGCATACAGGCCATCGCCGAGCAGCCTGAAGCCCCGCTTCATCCCGCTCGGCACTGCCAGAAAGGGGTGTGCCATACACGCGCCAAAAGATCTGTTCACCACCGACGTGGGCTTGATGAGCCTAGCCGGAATCGTCTTCATGCTAGGCATGGGCGTTATAGATGCCCTACAAGGCCTACCGACACGCCTGCTAAAGGAGGTGCAGGACAATCTTGGCTCGACTGTCTCGGGCTCGCCACGCCGGTGACGCTGGCTCTGTTGCCCGCTAGTTTGCCGTTTTTGGCGTTACAGCTTTAATTTTTCGCTTACAGGGTTAATTTTTCATTTCAATGGCCGGCCTCGCCGCCCGGGCTTACTCGACCGTCACGGATTTGGCCAAGTTGCGGGGCTTGTCCACATCCGTCCCCCTGGCCACAGCCGTGTGATACGCCAGCAGTTGCAACGGCACGGTGTGCAGCAGGGGCGAGAGATCCCCGTAGTGCTCAGGCAGGCGAATGACGTGCAGGCCCTCGCCACTCTGGATGCGTGAGTCGCCGTCGGCAAACACGAAGAGTTCGCCGCCGCGGGCGCGCACCTCCTGCAGGTTGCTCTTCAGCTTGTCGAGCAGGGCATCGTTGGGCGCCACGGCCACCACCGGCATGGCCTCGGTCACCAGGGCCAGGGGGCCGTGCTTCAGCTCACCCGCGGGGTAGGCCTCGGCATGGATGTAGCTGATCTCCTTGAGCTTCAAGGCACCCTCCAGGGCCACCGGATAGTGCAGGCCCCTGCCCAGGAACAGCGCGTTCTCCTTGCGCGCAAACTGTTCGCTCCACGCGATGATCTGCGGCTCCAGCGCCAGCACGGCACGCAAGGCCTCGGGCAGGTGGCGCAACTGCTTCAGAGCCGCGGCTTCAGCGGCTTCATCCAGACGGCCCTTGGCCTGTGCCAGGGCCAGGGCCAGCAGGTACAGGCCCACCAATTGGGTGGTGAAGGCCTTGGTGGAAGCCACGCCAATCTCTGCACCCGCACGGGTGATGTAGGCCAGCGCACATTCGCGCACCATGGCGCTGGTTGCCACGTTGCAGATGGTGAGCGTGTGGGCATGGCCGAGGCTGCGGGCATGCTTCAGGGCCGCCAGGGTGTCGGCCGTTTCGCCGCTTTGGGTGATGGTGACCACCAGGGCTCGCGGGTTGGGCACGCTGGTGCGGTAGCGGTACTCACTGGCAATCTCCACCGCCACCGGCACCTGGGCAATCGCCTCGATCCAGGTCTTAGCAGTGAGCCCGGCGTAGTAGCTGGTGCCGCAGCCCAGGATGAGCACCGAGTCAATGGCGCTGAAGGTGGCCTTCGCGCTGAGCGCGCCACGGTCCTTGCTGGCGCTGCCTTTGCCCGCGTCCTCAAACAGCTCGGGCATCACGTGGGTCAGGCCCTCCAGGGTGTCGGCCACGGCCCGGGGCTGCTCGAAGATCTCCTTCTGCATGTAGTGACGGTAGGGGCCAAGTTCGGCCGCGCCGCTGTGAGCATGTACGGTGTGCACGGGGCGCTGCAGTGGTTTGCCGTCAGGCCCCACCACCCAGAAGCGGCCTAGCTGCAGGTCCACCAGGTCCCCATCTTCGAGGTACGCGATCTGGTCGGTAACGCCCACCAGGGCCATGGCGTCTGAGGCCAGAAAGTGTTCACCCCCACCCGATGCCTCCACCCCCACGCCCAGCACCAGGGGCGAGCCGTGCCGCGCGCCCACCACGCGGTGCGGCTCGGCCGGGTGCACCACCGCCAGGGCGTAGGCCCCCACCAGACGCTTGACCGCCGCCTGCAGTGCGGCAAACAGATCCCCTTCGTACAGGCTGTCCACCAGGTGCGCGATGACCTCGGTGTCGGTCTGGCTGGTGAACACGTAGCCGCGGGCCTGCAGCTCGGTGCGAAGCTCGTCGTGGTTTTCGATGATGCCGTTGTGCACCAGGCCCACGCGGGGCGACGGGTGGGGCGAGGCGCCGGGGCCGAATGAGAAGTGCGGGTGCGCGTTCAGTTCACTGGGCTTGCCATGGGTGGCCCAGCGGGTGTGCGCAATGCCAGTGCCCGCGGCCAGGCCCTCCACCGCCACCTGGGCCTGCAGCTCCGCCACCCGGGCGGTGCTGCGTGCCCGCGACAGCTTGCCATTGGCCAGCACGGCCACCCCGCAGGAGTCATAGCCCCGGTACTCCAAGCGCTGCAGCCCTTGCACCAGAATCGGGACGATGTTGCGGGTGGAAACCGCGCCGACGATGCCACACATGCCTTGCTCCTCGCGTTGAACAGTGAATGCTAGGAGAATAGACGCGATCAATCATCACGTTATTTCTAAGAATAAGAAGATTAGAAATTTTCTTTCGAGATTCGATGGACTTGAAATATTGTTTCTAGATGGACGCCATCGACCATCATCTCCTGGCCCTGTTGCAGGCCGACGCCTCCTTGACCAACCAGGCCTTGGCTGAGCAGGTGGGCGTGTCTCCCCCCACCGCCTTGCGGCGGGTGCGGCGCTTGATGGACAGCGGGCTGATTGAGCGCACCGTGGCCGTGCTGTCGCCTGCGCACCTCCAGGCCGCCACCGGCCAGCCCCAGCTGCAGGCGGTGCTGGAGGTGACGCTGGATGCGCAAGACGCGAATGCACTGGAGGCCTTTGAGCGCCAGGCCGTGGCCGACGACATGGTGCAGCAGTGTTATCGGGTGGCCTCGGGCCCTGACTTTGTGCTGGTGGCCAACGTGGGCGACATGGCGGGCTACCAGGCTCTGGTGCAGCGCCTGCTGACGGCCGCCGCCAATGTGCGCAATGTGCGGGCGCTGTTTGTGGTGAAGCGCAGCAAGTTCAGCGCAGCGCTGCCGCTGCGCTGAGCCCTCCCCTCAGGGCAGGAAGGGCGGTGTGATGACCCGGATGCCGAAGGTGAACCAACGCTGATGCGGCAGCCAGGGCGTGTCGAGCCGGTTGCCCACCGTCGCGTCGATCTGCAGACGGTCGGGCACCAGCCACCAACGTACCCCGGCCTGGTAGAAGCGCTGCCCCGTGGTTTCGCCATACACCTCGCCAAGCAGCTGCAAGTTGGGCATCGCCTGAAACGCCTGCCACTCAAAACCTACGCCCGCCGTGCCGTGTGTGCGCATTTCATTCACACGCTTCACCGCCCCGGCATTCAAGTGCCACAGCCAGCGCCCATCGGCCCACTGCTGGGAATGGATGAGGTAAGCGTAGCGGTCGCCCAGCAGGTTGCGGGCCGCGTCCACCGAAGGGCGGTGCACGTTGCCCGCGGCAAATGCCCACCCACCTCTGTCTGGAGATATCTCGCGCAGCATGCCCTTGACCTGCAACACCACGTCGGTGGCGCTGGTGCCTGGTGGGGCCACGCTGCTCGGCACTCGGGCACCGCCCAGGGTGAGCTCAAACGGCCCCAGCGGGTTACAGGCCGGCAGGGCCCAAAACTCGGTGCTGCCCGCATCGCGGCGCACCCAGCTTTCAACCTGGCAGGCCTTGTGGTCCACGATCCGCGCATCGTCCACCACCATCGGG
>CAZRRW010000217.1:0-3807 GCA_964602505.1 uncultured Burkholderiaceae bacterium | reverse complement strand
CATTGGTCGAGGCCAGCACCGCGAGACTGGGAAACCGCCCCTGGGCGATGGGCTCCGAGGTGCCACCAGCCACCCGGCAAGAGAACTTGGTGTGGCCGTAGCCCACGTCGATGGCAGCTGCGATGCGGTTGCGAGAAGTCATGCAAATCTCCTTCTGGTTGATGACGGAAGGAGTTTGTGAGCGCTGCGCAAGTGCTCTGTTGTATCGGCGCAAATGCGGACCGAAAGTAGGCTCAAAACGGCCGAAAGTGAAGCCGGTCCATGCGCGTTTGAGGTCTGGTCGCCCCAAAGACCGAAACCGGACTGAAAGTGTTTCGGAAGTAGGCTCGAACCAGCCGTCAGTGAAAGTGGGCATCTCAATCGAACGGAGATACGGGTGAACGGCCAATCGTGGTCACGAAGAAGCCGATATCGGCCGAATGCGCGTGGCGCCCTCGTCGCGAGAATGCCTTGAGCGCCCAAGAGACCTCGGCCATACCACTTGAGCAAGAGGGTGAGGGTGTTGACAAGCTCGAAAAGACCCATGCATACTTCGCCCATTGCGTCGCCCTGCGACCTTCCGAGCTGACGGTATTCAGCCTCAGACCGGCCCTCGCGGCTGGTTCATTTCAAAAGAAGCGCTCGCTTCGTTCTTCTCCCCTCACCCGAAGCTCCTATTCAGAGAACCTGAGTAGCAGATTCGCAAGGAAAAACAAGGCCTCCAGAGGCGTTTCTCCTTATTTGGTGCGACTAGAAGAGCGACGAGTGCTAGGCGAAGTCAACGTAGTGGTAGTCCACACCAAGCCTCTCTTGCGAGAGAGCGCGAGGCGAGTTGATGTGACAGCGGCAGGGGTGCCGAGTGTCGTCGCCATCCCTTTGTCGAGCCGGACCAGCGCCGGAACCAACTCGATCAATCCAATCCAGCTCTGAAGTGCAGCCGTGGCTGACGGACTGGACTGGCGCCGCCGGGCGTAAAACGGAATCGTCCTGGTCTGGGAGAGCGGTCAAGCCGCACCCGACCACCCAAGCGGCGTAGCCGCGGCGGGGCCCCGAAGGAGGGGCGGAGGGCAGTCCTTTAAGTCCAAACATGCTCCCCCGGCAAGCTCTACCGGGTCACCAACCAGAGCCGTCAGTCGCTACCCGACCGGGTGCCTGCCGTAGAGCCAGGTCGGCCGCCCGCAGGCGGTGATTACTCAGCAGGGCGGCGCGCGAGCTAAGGAGTTCACGTGCCAGTTGATCCTCGTCCGCCATCGTCGAAGCTGCCCCAGCCCACTGGGGATGCCAAGCCTGCCCGCAAGGCCCGGCCCCTGCCGCCACCCTCAGCCCTGTCATTGCCGCCGGTGCCGCTGCGCCACGGAAAGCGCCTGTCTGGCGCCCTCGCCAAGATCTTCGCCGGGGGTAATGCCGACCGCCCCATGCCGCCCAAGCTGCTGGCCAGCCTAGAGGACAAGCAGTCGGTACACACGGCCAACATCCAGCTGTACCTGCAGGCCCGGGCCATGTGGACGGGGTCGGGCATGTCGGATGACCGCCGGACCCAGCTTGCATGGCAGATCCACAGCTTCTACCGGGAGCTTGACCAGCTGGGCCGCCCGGTCTTCCACCTCAAGAGTCTCAAAGATCGCCAGGCGAGGATGCTGGTGGCCAACTGGGTTTCCAAGCGTCTATCCCTCACCACGATCCAGTCCAAGTACAACACCCTGAGCTCTTGGCGGCTGACCTTGGGCCAGCACGGATCGATCGACCGGCTGTCTGATCTGCTGCCACCAAGCTACTTGGAGGATTCGAGCATCCTTCCGCAGCCTCGGGCAGGCCTGACTGCCGAGGAGGTACGCACTCGCTCGGATTACCTCCGTGAAACCGGCCAGTCCACCGGCGACCTGACCGCCTGGTTGGTCGATAGGGTTTGTCGCGCCTTCGACGTGTCCGTGGCAACCGCCCTTTCGATCAGTCCGGCTGGCGTCGAGACTGTCGACGGGATCGTGGTGGCCAACGTGTCGATGGAACGGGGGCGGGACCAGATCACCCTGATCGGCTCCACCAGTGAGCGGGCCCAGGCCTTGTCCGACGCGGCTGAGTTCTGCCGGGCCCAGGGTCGCAAGCGCCTGGTCGTGGAGGGGGTGCCGCTGTATGTCATGGCGGAACGAGTGCGCAAGCGCATTGCGCACGCCACCGACCGTGTCCGAGGCGAGCAGGCCGAGGAGGCGTCATGAGCGGCACCCACTCCATGGACGACCCCCTGGCCGAGATCCGCAAGGCCTGTGGGGAGCTGGCCGCCCAGCCGGTGGTGCTGTCGGCTGCCCATGGCTGGCGTACCCGGGCCGGGCTGTGGTTCCTCAGCGCCTTCGAGCAGCGCTTGCACCGCCCCAAGCTCGCCGCCGCCAAAACCCGGCACAACCTCGTGAACGACGCCCTTCGACTCATGAAGGTGGTCCGGGAAGCTGGCTTCAAGATTGAGGAGCCCGCCAACGTTGATGAGCGGCATGCAGCAGCCGCCGCCACCTGGATCCGGACTCGGGTCGAGGCGGGGGAGATCACGGTCGGGACGGCCTCGACCCTCCAAACCGCCTTGAGGCGCTGGGTCGCCGCAGCCGGCCGGGCAGATCTCGCCCAGACGATCGCTGATCACCTCCCGCTGTCCTGCACCAAGCGGCAGCTCAATGCCGAGGCTGCCAAAGATTGGGAATCCAACGGGGTGAACTTGGACGCGGTGCTGGAGCGTGCCGACCAGGAACTGGAACCCTGGATGGGGATGGTGCTGCGCGCCCAGGCGGCCTATGGCCTGCGGATGCAGGAGGCCTTGCAGTTTCGGCCTTTGGCGGATGCCAGGACTGAGGAGGGGACTGGGCGACCGTACCTGCACCTGGTCAACGGCACCAAGGGCGGGCGGCCCCGGGATGTCTATTTGGAAGAGGCTGCACAGCGTGCGCTGCTGGATCAGCTTCAGACCGGCCTGAGTCAGTTCTACCGGCGGGCAGCCCAGACCCGGGCGCTGGGCAACGCCTTCGCGCCCATCGAGCGGTCGCTGGCCCAGGTTGAGCGGAAGTACTACCAAGGCCTGGTCAAGCTTGGCATCACCAAGAAGGCTGCTGGGGTCACTGGCCACGGCCTACGGGCCGGGTTTGCCGACCGGATGCTCTATGCCCGCGGAATCCTGACTGTGGTGCGGGGCGGGGACGGCCTGGGCCGGGATGAGGCGCACGACGAGCAGGCCCACGCGCTGGTCGCCGAGATGCTGGGCCACAGCCGTCGGCAGGTGATCGGGGCTTATGTCGGGGCGAGTGTTCCTCCGCAGCACGCCTTTCTTGATGGCCTGCGTGTCAGCGAGGAGATGCGAGAGCGGCTGGGCCCGAGGCCGCAGCGGATGAGGCGGTTGTTGATGTCCAGCGCGAATCACGCATCCAGCTCACAGGAGGCTCCATGAGGCCAACCGTTGCCACGCGTTCGGTCTCAGCGGATCACCCCGTGTTCCACAGCGTCCCCGCCACACCAGCCGAGTGGCTTAGTGACAGCGAGATCACCGACCTGTGCCGAGGTCTACGCCAAAACAGTGCACGCTTTCGCTTTCTGCAGAAGCTAGGTGTGCCAGCCGCACGCCGTCCCGATGGTTCCGTCCTCGTAATGCGGTGCTCCTTGTCCAACAACCCAAAGGGGTTGTTTTCAAAGCGACAACAAGCAGACTCTTCTTCAAACATACCGACATGGAGTAAGTCACTATGAGCAGAAAACGCGATCGGGCATCTACAGCCGGACTGCTGCCGCGGATGGAGGCGCGCCCCTGGAGGTCAAGTGATAAGGTCACCTATCGCTATCACCCTGTTGGCGGCA
>CAZRRW010000216.1:0-3814 GCA_964602505.1 uncultured Burkholderiaceae bacterium | reverse complement strand
TGTTCACCGAGGAGCCGTCACCTGTCACGGTTCAACAGCGAGCGGGACATCGCCCGTGTTGTAGTGCAGCAAGAACAAGTCCAAGTCAGCCTGGATCTCCTCGATGGCCGTGTACCACTTCTCGCGCCCTTTGATGCGGAAGTGCTCGTCGAGCAGCGTGCGGTTCATGCGCTCGACGAACCCATTCGTGCGAGGGCTCCTCACCTTGGTGTTGCGGTGCTCAATGTCTTCCAAGGCCAGCAGCAGCTCGTAGGGGTGAGCCTCGGCCTTGCCGCAGAACTCACGCCCGTTGTCAGTCAGGATGGCTTTGACTGGTACGCCCAGCGCGTCGTAGAAGGGCAGCACCCGCTCGTAGAGCAGATCACACGCTGTCACCGGCATCTTGGAGCTGTAGCACTTGGCAAAGGCCAGCGAGCAGAAGGTGTCGATGACTACCTGCACGTAGACCTTGCCCACGCCCTTGATGCTGCCCCAGTAGAAGGTGTCCTGGTTGAGCAGCTCGCCCGGTGCGCTGGACTCCACGTGGCGGGCGTTGAACTCAGGGCTGTGGCGCTCCAGCAGGCGAATCTGGGCCTCGCTGAGCACATAGGTCGTCTGCTCGCGGGCTGTCATCTCCAGGCGCATCAGACGCTTGTAGCGGGTCTCCAAGTCGTGGCGCAGCCACACACCACGCACGCCCGTGGGTGAGACGTTCACGCCCTCCAGGCGCAGGTCGTTGGCTGCACGAGCAGCGCCGTAGGTGGGGTGCTTCAAGCAGTAGTCCAGCACGGCGTGCTCGACCTCTTCGCTGACGCGATTGGGGTGTGGGTTGCGCGCTCCCCGGCGCTGCTCAATGAGGGCGGCAACGCCGCCCGACTGGAAGGCTTTGCGAACCTCGTAGAAGCTGTCGCGGTGAAAGCCCATGATGCGGGCTGCCTTGGCGACATTGCCGAGTTCTTCGGCCAGTTGGAGCAAGCTGAGCTTGCGTTTGATACTCTCGCTTTGAGCGGTCACGGCTCTTCTCCTGTGTACTTTGAGACTGTGGAAAGTTCATCGTACCCATGAGGCCCGGGGCCGCTCACCTGCCTGCGCGCAGGCAGGTGAGCATCCTGCTCAGAATCGAGCGAGTGTCGGAAAAATACTAAACACGTTCATCCGACAGGAGGCAGGCGGTCGTAAAGTCTTTCGGTTCCGAGCGGATCCCAAGCTTTCGAACATCCTTATGGCGACTGGATGGGCAAATGAGAAGAGGATCGTCTGGGAGGGCGAGGGTCTCGGACTGGAGCGATTTCCCTCCGAGGACGACGAGTCCGCTTTCCCCGAGGGCGCCGAGAAATTTCGTCTTCATCTGGCCAGAGAGCGAGATTCCAAGCTTGTAGATGCAGCCAAACGGAAGCGGCTACACAGTACAGGCGCTCTCAAATGCGAAGTCTGTTCCTTTGACTTCGCCGCAGTGTTCGGCAAGCTTGGAGATGGCTACATCGAGGCTCACCACACGACCCCCGTCTCGGAATTGGCAGGGGTGCGAAAGACCCAGCTGTCAGAGTTGGCGCTTGTCTGCGCAAACTGTCACCGAATGCTGCACCGATCAAATCCGCCACTGAAGGTGCCGGATTTGCGGACCGTCATAGCACGCCGAGCTCAGCCTACAAAACGGACTTCCGCTTGAGTCAACGACCCGAGTTTGTCTTCTGACTGCCTCGATTCACTTTTAGTCCCGCATTTGCAGCGCGCGCTGCCTGCACGGACGAAGTCACTACGGCTGACGCGTCAGCCGCTTCTTGATGAGATTCGACCCCCAGGCTCGTAGCCAGCGATGCAGCCACTCGGTCTCCACCAAGGTGGCAGTGATTCGCCAACGATCCCCCAAGTCTTCATGTGTTTGATCTGGCGACAGCTTCACCTCAATGACGCTGGGCCCAGCGGTTTTGGCAATCTCGTAGGTCAGCCGTACCCGGTTGCCCTTGCTGAGCCCAAAGCCACCTTGTGCGACGTAGGCGTCAAGGTCGAAATGCTTGGGCACTTCAAAGCGTTCATCGGTGGCGCGTGCAGACTCGATTCGGTGCATCGCCAAGTGACGCAAGTCGTCATGGCCCTCGTAGACGGTCACCAGGTACATGCACGGGCCTTGCTGCACCATGGCCAAGGGCTGCACGCGGTGGGTGCTGCGCTTGTCCTTGGCGTTGCGGTAAGCCACATCGAGCCAAAGGTTCTCGTATAGCGCGGTGCTGGCGGCATCCATCACGCCGGGGCGGATAGCGGGGGGCACGAAGTCCGGTGTCATGGGCACCGATCGAACCTTGTTGGCCCATTGCCTTGCGAGTACGGCTTCGCGCCGATCCAATTCGTTCAGCTCGACCTTGGCTTGGTCCAGTAGAGGCTTCAGTTCCTTGCGAAGCTTGGCGGGCAACAGGTTGCCCAGCAACTGCTGGCTCAAGCTGAGCAGCAGGGCCTGCTGGGGCGTCATGCTCATCACAGCGAGGGGTTGGGCATGATCTTTCCAGCGATAGCCAAACGGCTTGGAGCGCGCATCCACTTCAATGTCGTAGTGCTCTGCCAACTCTTTCAGCAATCGCTGGATACTGCGCGGGTCCCGCTCTAGCCCGGCGTCTTTCAAGCTGTGCACAAGGTCAGTGGTGCTGACCTTGCGATGCTTGGGAATGCGTCGCATCAGCTCAATGGCTATCTGCAAGGTTTCCAGTGCGGGTGCTTTTGTGGCGGCCATGGCGTCTTCTCTGGTACGACGAATCAAATGCCTTGGAGGAACCGCCAAAGCTGCACCAAGGCCAAGGTGTCAAGCCCGCAGTAGCGAAGCAGTTCTTCCCGGATCTCGGCGCGCCTTGCGGGCGAGGTGTCAGCCGCAACCGCTTCGGCATAGGCCAGAACGGCCGCGCCGCCGTCTGCCACGCCATCAAGGGCTGCATAACTGGTACCTCCCGGCAAGGTGGGCAGCACATCTTTCAGGCTCCAGCTACCGTGTTGGTCAGGGTGGTAGTAGTGCTTCTTGGTAATGGGGTGAAGGTCGACCACTCGATCATGCAGGGCCATCAGGGCCTCTGCGTCACTTGGGAATGCCTGAGCCAGTTCTTTGATCACGCGTTTTTCAAAGGGGGCGTTGTAGGCGTAGATTGGACTGGCGGCGGCACGCCCGCAAGCCTTCACTAGCGCCGCCACAAACCCAGGCCGCGGGTCACTCCCGCTCAAGTCAAGAAAGGTGGACTCCGTGACGGAGCCGTCCTTCGACAGCTTTTGCACGCTGAACTGAAAGGGAACCTGCTGGAAGGGCTTCGTCCCCGCAAAACGTGGCACCGCCGGGTTGGCGGTTTCGAAGTCCATGAAGTAGACGGGGAATCGCGGCTTGCCAAGCATGGCCTTGGCACCGGCGCGGTCGATCAGTGGCGTGCCCCGTTGATGGACAGACTGCACCCGAGCCTGGTCGGCATATAGGGCGCTTGCTGGAACTTCGCGCAAATCGAGGGCTGGGTTTTCATTGATCAGCTCGGCCAGTGCATCGCTCTTGCGGCCCGGCAGCCAGGCAACCGGCTGTTCGGCCTGGGGTTCTTGGCTGCTGCAATACGACAAGAAGCCACAGGGATAGGGATCCATGCAATGCGCCCCGGTGCGAATGGCTGGCGCTTTCTTGGATGCGACCACTTTGTGGGCTTGGGCCGCCCAGCTCGGTACCTCTTGTTGCAGCGGCTCGATGGGCTCAGTGACATCTTCTGCCCGCAAGAGTCCCATGTACTGACCGCCACCGGGATACACCCATTCGCTATCGACATGGGCGATGAACACCTTGTCAAGTTTGACGCCTGAGTTCGCCGCGATGAATGCT
>CAZRRW010000215.1:0-3841 GCA_964602505.1 uncultured Burkholderiaceae bacterium | reverse complement strand
TAAAAACAGGGCATGACAGTCATCACCAATATTGAAGATCTCCGCGTCCTGGCCCACAAGCGCGTGCCGCGCATGTTCTATGACTACGCGGATTCCGGCAGCTGGACCGAGAGCACCTACCGGGCCAACAGCAGCAAGTTCCAGGAGATCGGCTTTCGCCAGCGGGTGGCCGTGAACATGGAGGGGCGTTCCACCCGCAGCCAGATGGTGGGGGTGGACGTGGCCATGCCCGTGGCCCTGGCCCCCACCGGGCTCACCGGCATGCAGCACGCGGACGGCGAGATCCTCGCGGCGCGGGCCGCCAAGCGGTTTGGCGTGCCCTTCACCCTGTCGACCATGAGCATCTGCTCGATCGAGGACGTGGCCGCCGGCACCAAAGGCACGGCCAGCGACCCGAACGCCCCCAACCCGTTCTGGTTCCAGCTGTACGTGATGAAGGACCGTGACTTCATCAACCGCCTGATCGACCGCGCCAAGGCCGCCAGGTGCGGCGCCCTGGTGCTGACGCTCGACCTCCAGATCATCGGCCAGCGCCACAAGGATCTGAAGAACGGCCTGAGCGCGCCGCCACGGCTCACCCTGCCCAACATCGTCAACATGATGACCAAGCCCCGCTGGTGCCTGGGCATGCTGGGCACCAGCCGCCGCCAGTTCGGCAACATCGTGGGCCATGTGAAGGGCGTGACCGACATGGCCAACCTGTCGGCCTGGACGGCGCAGCAGTTCGACCCGGCGCTCAGCTGGAACGATGTGGCGTGGATCAAGGAGCGCTGGGGCGGCAAGCTCATCATCAAGGGCATCCTCGACGCGGAAGACGCGCGCCTGGCGGTGAAGACCGGGGCCGACGCCATCGTCGTCAGCAACCACGGCGGGCGCCAGCTCGACGGGGCCATGAGCAGCATCGAGGCCCTGCCAGGCATCGTGGACGCCGTGGGTTCCGACATCGAGGTCCACCTGGACAGTGGCATCCGCAGCGGGCAGGACGTGCTGCGCGCCATCGCCCTGGGTGCCAAGGGCACCTACATCGGGCGGGCCTTCTTGTACGGCCTGGGCGCCATGGGCGAGGCCGGGGTCACCAAGGCGCTGGAGATCATCCACAAGGAACTCGACCTGACCATGGCCTTCTCAGGCAACACCCGCATCCAGGACGTCAGCCCCGCCATCCTGCTCAACCCCCAGTGGGGCCGGTGACCCGCTGCGGGCCCAAGGCCTACTGGGTCAGTGGCACGGTGGTCGCGATGTGGTCCACCAGTGGCTGAATGGCCTGCCAAGCCTGCTCGACGTCGTGGGCATCCAGCACCACACTGCGCATGGGCAGGCCATGCGCACGGCAAGCCTGCGATACCGCCGCCACTACGGCTGCATCCTCCGTCACGGCAAGAACCAAGGGACGCATCGCCGTCACGGCACAGGCATCGGCCAGTTCGCCGACCATCGCGCTCGCATCGCTAGGCCTGGTGTTCGGCAGCAATAGCGCAACACGACCAAAGTCGCTCAGCAGAAGGCGTACCAGGCCCAAGCGAAGTCCGGCGCGGGCGATGGTCTGCAGCGAAACCCCTTGGCCCTGACGGTTCACCACGTCGGTATACGACGCCGCGACATCACGAAGCTGGGTGCCAGTGCCTGCCAGTCGAGACGACACCACCGCAGCCTTGAGCTCGTGCGCCACGCGCGACACCAGGCGCAGGGCCAAGGTGACGTCGCGCGACAGCAGCAGCACGCGCTCTGCCGGGTGGGCTGCCTGACTACGCGCCGCCGACCTGCTCGGGTGGCTCGACACCCGGCGCCACACGTCCATCGGCGTCAGCCGCATCCCGGCGCGGGCCTGCAAGCGCACCAAGGCGACCCCTTCACGCAGTCCAGGCGTGTCCCGCCCCGCATGCCGCCACACGATGGACCAGGCGTCCTGCAGAAGCTCTGCGGTCGGCGCCTGCAGCAGGGTCTCTGTACGAAACGGCTGGGCGGCTTGTTCCGCCTCGCGCAAGGCCTGCTCACAGGCCGCCCGCGGCCCTTGAACCCAGGTGAGCAGCCAGCCGCCCTGCAGCAAGGCCACAGCCCTCAAGCCCAGGCTCGCGTACCCGGCACGGCGCTGCTGCATCACCGCCGCAAGGGTCGTAAAGTTGTGCTCCACCCCGGGCAAGGGGTGTGCCCACATCGCCGCGTGGAGTTTGGGTGGGCTCATGACGAACGACCAGTGTCGAGGAATTTTTTTCCGCAAGCCCGGTCACAGGCAAGTGATCTTTTCGTTTACCCGGCTTTGAAAGGGCTTTTTGTGCGGATGGTTCGTCGTTACCTGACTGTGCTGGGGCTGTTGGCCACTCTGGGGCTGACCGGCTGCGCCACGCCACTGGTCAGCGATGTCACCGTGTTCAACACCTGGCCTGCCGACGCCCGGGGTGCCACCTTCGCCTTTGCCCGCACCACGGCGCAACGCGACAGCCTGGAACACAACGCCTACGAAGAGCGGGCCGCTGCCGAGTTGCAGCGCCATGGGCTGGTGCGCGCCACCGACCACCAGAGCGCGCGCTTCATCGTGTCGATGGACTATGCCAACCAGGGCCGGGTGGAGCGGGTGGTCGAGCCCGTGTTTGTGGACCCGCCCATGATCCGCCCCAGCTACTTCGACCCGCGCTTTGGCTGGGTAAGCCCGGGGTTCTCGCCGTTCTGGGGCCCCCGCTATGTGGGCATCCGCGAGTTCAACCGCAACGTCTTCGCACGCCGTCTGCGCCTGGACATCTCCGAGACCCGCCCGGGCGGGCTGGTGCGGGTGTACGAGGCCACGGCGTTCAGCGAGGGCAGCACGCGCGAGTTGTCCACCGTGATGCCCGGCCTCATCCGAAGCCTGTTCAACGAGTTCCCCCAGGCCAACGGCAGCGCCCGGCGCGTGCAGGTGGACGTGGCCACTGGCCAGGTGACCAGTGCGGTTAGGCGGTCAGGCCCTTGACGCCCACGCCCGTTGTGCTGCTCACGGGGTTCGCCCCTTTCGGCGGCGCCACCAGCAACCCGAGCTTGCAGGCGGTGCAGCCGCTGGACGGCCTGCAGGTGCGCGGGCATCGCGTGGTGGCGCGCGAGCTGCCCACCGAGTTCGGGCATTCGCTGGTGCGGCTGAAGCACCTGGTGGCCCGCCACCGGCCGACGCTGGTGCTGTGCGTGGGCCTGGCCGAAGGCCGCCACGCGATGTCGTTCGAGCGCGTCGCCGTCAACCTGAACGACGCCCGCATCCCAGACAACGCTGGGGCGCAGCCTGTGGACACCCCAGTGGTGCCAGGCGCGGCCAATGCCTTGTTCACCACGCTGCCGGTCAAGGCCATGGTGAAGGCCGTGCAGAAGGCTGGTGTGCCAGCAGAGCTCTCGCTCAGCGCCGGCAGCTTTGTCTGCAACCATGTGTTCTTTGGGTTGCTCGACCTGCTGTCACGTCAGGCCCGGCCAGAGGGTGCCCCCGCCACGCAGGGCGGGTTTGTGCATGTGCCCAGCGCCGACGCCCTGGCGCCCACGCAAGTCAGCCAGGGGCTGGCCGTGGCCCTGGACACCGCGCTTGGGCGCCAGCAGCGTGGCCTGGGTGATCTGCGCACGCCAGCGGGCGCGCTGGCCTGACCTCAGGCCTTGGGCAGCGTGACGCCCCGCTGCCCCTGGTACTTGCCGCCGCGGTCCTTGTAGCTCGTCTCGCAGACCTCGTCGCTCTCAAAGAACAGCACCTGGGCACAACCCTCGCCCGCGTAGATCTTGGCGGGCAGCGGCGTGGTGTTGCTGAACTCGAGCGTCACGTAGCCCTCCCACTCGGGTTCAAACGGCGTGACGTTGACGATGATGCCGCAGCGCGCGTAGGTGCTCTTGCCCAGGC
>CAZRRW010000214.1:0-3866 GCA_964602505.1 uncultured Burkholderiaceae bacterium | reverse complement strand
TCTTGGCCACGATCAGCTCGTTCTTCATGGAGTGCTCCCAGCCCACCAGCTCGGTCACGGTCACCTGGTAGCCCGCCGCCTCCAGCCGCAGGCAGCGCAGCACGTTGGTGAGCTGGCTGCCGAATTCGCGGGTGTGCAGCGGGTGACGCCACAGCTCGGTGATGGCGCCGAACTTGGGGCTTTTGAGGGCGTGGGTTTTGCCCTTATTCAAGGCGGCAGCCACCTCGGCCTGGCAACAGGGCACCAGCACCACGGCACCCGCCTGTTTGGCCAGCGCAAAGCTGATGGCGTCGTCGGTGGCGGTGTCGCAGGCGTGCAGCGCGGTCACCACGTCGATGCGCGCGGGCATTTCGGTCGCGCTGGCACTCTCTGCCACACGGGCGCTCACAAAGCGCATCGCGGGGCTCTGGGTCGACGCATCGGCATCGAAGCCAAAGCGCGCCGCGAGTTCGCGGCTCTTGCCCACCAGTTCGTCGCGCGCCTCCACGCCCACCACGGTGGCCTTGCCGCTGCCCAGGCGCACGAACTCGTCAAAGAGCATGAAGCCAAGGTAAGACTTGCCCGCGCCGTGGTCCACCACCACGGCCTGGCCGTGCGCGGCCTCGGCCGCCTTGAGCAGCGGGGTGATGAACTGCAGCAGATGCGCCACCTGCTTGAGCTTGCGGCGGCTGTCCTGGTTGAGCTTGCCCTCGCGGGTGAGGATGTGCAGGGCCTTGAGCAGTTCGGGGTTGTGATTCAAGCCGGGCTCGGGCGCCTGCGGTGCGGCGGGCCGTGCATTGGGCTTGGGGGGTTGGCGTGCCATCGCCCGATGCTAGCGGCGGCGGGGCCCAGCCCCCAATCCGGCCCTCGATAATCGAGGGTTATGACCGACAAAACCGCCAAGGCGGGCGCCACTGACAGCGCCGCCGACTACCGCGCCACGCTGAACCTGCCCGACACGCCTTTCCCCATGCGGGGAGATCTGCCCAAGCGCGAGCCGGGCTGGGTGAAAGACTGGGACGGCAAGCACCTCTACCAGGTGCTGCGCGCAGCGCGCCAGGGCGCGCCCAAGTTTGTGCTGCACGACGGCCCGCCCTATGCCAACGGCAAGCTGCACGTGGGCCACGCGGCCAACAAGGTGCTGAAGGACATGATCGTCAAGTCGCGCCAGCTCAAAGGCATGGACGCGCAATACATCCCCGGCTGGGACTGCCATGGCCTGCCGATTGAAAACGCCATTGAAAAACTGCACGGCCGCAACCTGAGCCGCGCCGAGATGCAGGCCAAGTGCCGCGCCTTTGCCACCGAGCAGATTGACCAGCAGCGCGCCGACTTCAAGCGCCTGGGCGTGCTGGGCGACTGGGAGCACCCCTACCGCACCATGGCGTTCGAGACCGAGGCCAACGAGCTGCGGGCCTTCAAGCGCATCGTCGAGCGCGGCTATGTGTACCGCGGCCTCAAGCCCACCTACTGGTGCTTTGACTGCAACTCGTCGCTGGCCGAGTTTGAAATTGAATACGCCGACAAGAAGACCACCACGCTGGACGTGGCCTTTTTGTGCGCCGACACCGACAAGCTGGCCGCCGCCTTTGGGCAGGCCACGCTGGGCAAAGACGCCTTTGCCGTGATCTGGACCACCACCGCGTGGACGCTGCCTGCCAACCAGGCCCTCAACCTGAACCCCGCCCTCACCTACGCCCTGGTGGACACGCCCAAGGGCCTGCTGGTGCTGGCCGAAACCCTGGTTGACAAGTGCCTGGAGCGCTATGGCCTCACTGGCACCGTGCTCGCCACCTGCCTGGGCGAAAAGCTGGGCGGCGTCCGCTTCAAGCACCCGCTGGCCCATGTGCACCCGGGCTATGACCGCTTCAGCCCGGTGTACCTGGCCGAATACGCCACGGCCGACGACGGCACCGGCATCGTGCATTCCAGCCCGGCCTATGGCCTGGACGACTTCAACAGCTGCATTGCCCACGGCATGCGCTACGACGAGGTGCTGAACCCGGTGCAGGGCAACGGGGTGTATGCCACTGAGCTGCCCCTGTTTGGCGGGCAGAACATCTGGAAGGCCGCGCCCGTCATCATTGAGGCGCTGCGTGACGCTGGCCGCCTGATGGCCACGCACGGCATTGAGCACAGCTACCCGCATTGCTGGCGCCACAAGACGCCGGTGATCTACCGCGCCTCGGCCCAGTGGTTTGTGCGCATGGACGAGCCGGGCCCGTCGACGACGGGCGTGTTTGCCACCGACGCGGCGCCAGCAAGCATCCGCGCCACGGCGCTCGCCGCCATCGAGGCCACCAGCTTCTTCCCGGCCAACGGCCAGGCACGCCTGCGCGACATGATTGCCAACCGCCCCGACTGGTGCGTGAGCCGCCAGCGCAACTGGGGCGTGCCCATCCCCTTCTTTACCCACAAGGCCACGGGCGAGCTGCACCCCCGCACGCTCGAGATCATCGACCAGGCCATCGGCATCATCGAGAAAGGGGGCGTGGAGGCCTGGAGCGCCCTGAGCGCGACTGACGTGCTGGGTGCCGAGGGGGCAGACTACGACAAGAGCAACGACATCCTGGAGGTGTGGTTTGACTCGGGCACCACCCACACCACCGTGCTGCGCGGCAGCCATGCCGGCCCCACCGGCGCCGACCACCGCCACGCCGAAGGCCCCGAGGCCGACCTGTATCTGGAAGGTCACGACCAGCACCGCGGCTGGTTCCACAGCTCCCTGCTCACCGCCGCCGCCATGTACGGGCGCGCGCCCTACCGCGGCTTGCTCACCCACGGCTTCACCGTGGACGGCCAGGGCCGCAAGATGAGCAAGAGCCTGGGCAACTACATGGGGCTGGAAGAGTCGGCGCAAAAGTACGGCGGCGAAATCCTGCGCCTGTGGGTGGCGTCCACCGACTACTCGGGCGACCTGGCCATTGACGACAAGATCCTGGCGCGGGTGATCGACAGCTACCGCCGCATCCGCAACACCTTGCGTTTTCTGCTGGCCAACACCAGCGACTTTGACGTGCTGAAAGACGCGGTGCCCACCGAGCAACTGCTGGAGGTGGATCGCTATGCCCTGGCGCGTGCCAGGCAGTTGCAAGACGAGATCTTGGCGCACTACGAGGTGCACGAGTTCCACCCCGTGGTGGCCAAGCTGCAGCTGTATTGCAGTGAGGACTTGGGCGGCTTCTACCTCGACGTGCTGAAGGACCGCCTGTACACCACGGGCGCCAGCAGCCACGCCCGGCGCAGCGCTCAAACCGCGCTGTGGCACATCACCACCGCCATGCTGCGCTGGATGGCGCCCTTCCTCAGCTTCACGGCCGAAGAGGCGTATGCCCTGTTTTCGCCGGGCAAGCCGAGCATCTTTGTAGAGACGTACCACACCCTGCCCGACGTGCCCGCCGCCGATGCACTGCTCGCCAAGTGGGCGCGGGTCATTGGGTTGCGCAGCCTGGTGAACAAGGCCATTGAAGACCAGCGTGCAGCCGGCCAAGTGGGCAGCAGCCTGCAGGCCTGGGTGACGCTGAAGGCCAGTGCAGAAGACCACGCCGCACTGGCCAGCTTGGGCGAAGACTTGAAGTTCGTCCTGATCACTTCAAAAGCCGAGTTGGTGCAGGCCGAAGGTGAGTTCAGCGTCCAGGTTTCACCCGCTGCGGCTCAGAAGTGCGAACGCTGCTGGCACTACCGCGACGACGTGGGCGCCGACCCGGCCCACCCGCACATCTGCGGCCGCTGCGTCAGCAACCTGCACGGCGCGGGCGAAGCCCGCGGCGCGGCCTGAGCCCTACACCCGCGACATGGCCAAGGGTTCGCAGGGCAGCTCCATGCTCACCTGGCTGGGCGTGGCGCTCATCGTCTTCATCCTCGACCAGTTCACCAAGGTGCTCATC
>CAZRRW010000213.1:0-3877 GCA_964602505.1 uncultured Burkholderiaceae bacterium | reverse complement strand
AGTAGTTCAATAACTCAGCGACCCTCGTATTTTAGAGAAACCGTGATCACCCTGTTCAAGCTGCTGTCGGCCCTGCCCCTGTGGCTGCTGCATGGCCTGGGGGCCGGGTTTGGCTGGTTGGCCTATGCCTTGTCGGCCCGGTATCGCCGCGAGTTCCAGGCCAATGCGGCACAGGCCGGGGTGCCCTTGCCGCTGGCACGGCCCGGCGTGGCCCACGCCGGGCGCATGGTGATGGAGTTGCCCTACATCTGGTTTCGCCCACCTCAGCGCAGCGTGCTGCGCCACACGCCGGTGGAGAACCTGCACCTGGTGGAACAGGCCATCGCAGCGAAGCGGGGCCTCTTGTTTCTCACGCCGCACCTCGGCTGCTTCGAGATCACCGCACAGAGCTGGGCCGCCCGCTATGGCGCCCAGGTCGGCCCCATCACCTGCCTGTATCGCCCGCCGCGACACCCTAGCCTGCAGGCCCTGGTGGAGTCAGCCCGCAAGCGCGACGGCCTTGACGCTGCCCCCGCCACCTTGTCGGGAGTCAGGCAGATGATCCGCGCGTTGCGCCGTGGCGAAGCCGTAGGCCTGCTGCCCGACCAGGTTCCTCCGGATGGCCTGGGCGTCTGGGCACCGTTTTTCGGCAAGCCGGCCTACACCATGACCCTTGCAGCGCGCCTGGCCCAGCAGACCAACGCAGCCATCATCCTGGCCTGGGGCGAGCGCCTTTCAATGGGACGTGGCTACGTGGTGCACCTGGACGAGCTGCATGAGCCCCTGAGCGAGGACGCACTGACTGCAGCTGCCCAGGTGAACGCCGCCATGCAGCGGCTGATCCTGCGGTGTCCGGGCCAGTACCTGTGGGGCTACGAGCGGTACAAGCAGCCGCGGGCAGATTCCCCCCTGGAGGCTCGCCCCGAGCCCTCCACCCCATGAGAGCTGGCCGTGGGCACGTGGTTCATCGGGCTCCTCAAGTGGCTGCGCCACCTGCCGCTGCCGTGGCTGCGGGCGGTCGCCGCAGCCTTTGGCCTGGCCCTTTGGGTGCTAGCCGTCAAGCGCCGACGCATTGCCAGACGCAACATCGACCTGTGCTTTCCTGATCTGGGCGCGGACGCCCGCCGAGAACTGACCCGCGCGCACTTCATCGCCTGGTCTCAGGCCTTGTTTGACCGCGCCTGGCTGTGGCACGCACCGGCCTCGGTGGTTGCCGCACGCCTGCACATCGAGGGCCAGCTTCCCGAACAGGCTGCCATGATCTTTGCGCCGCATTTCGTGGGGCTGGACGCAGGCTGGACCGCACTGACCCTGCATGGGCAGGACCAGCCCGCACACGCACAGCGATTCGCCAACCTCTACACCCCGCAGAGGGGCGCTGCTGATGCCTGGACGCAGGCAGGCCGGGCCCGGTTTGGGCACCCCACCCAACTCACCAAGGAAGACAAGCCCAGGGCCATCGTTGAATGCCTGCGGCGCGGAGAGCACTTCTACATCCTGCCGGACCTCGACTACGGCATGAACGGCGCCGTGTTCGTGCCCTTCTTTTCGGTGCCCGCCGCCACCGTGACCACGCTGTCGCGGCTGGCGCGCCTGGCGCAGGCCCCGGTGGTTGGGGTCTACACCCAGATCACCCCCGCGGGATACACGGTGCACATCACCGCCCCCTGGCCGGACTTCCCAAGCCGCGATGCGGTGGCAGACACCCAGCGCATGAATGCTCATCTGGAAGCGGAGATTCGCCGCATGCCAAGCCAGTACTTCTGGGTGCATCAGCGTTTCAAGACCCGGCCACCTGGCGAGCGAAACGTGTATGCCTAGGCTGGGTCGACCGCTTGCCTGAGGATCACCGGATAATCGCCACATGCGCTTGTCATTCAGCAAGATGCAGGGAGCAGGCAACGACTTCGTCGTCATCGACGCCACGAAGAAACCCTTCTCACTGACGACCGAGCAGCTGCGGCGACTGGCAGACCGCCGGTTTGGCGTCGGTGCAGACCAGATCCTGGTGGTCGAGCCGCCCCGCAGCGGCCACGCTGATTTCCGCTACCGCATCTTCAACGCCGACGGGGGCGAGGTGGAGCAGTGCGGCAACGGTGCCCGCTGCTTCGTGCGCTTCGTGCGTGAACGCGGCCTCACCCACAAGGACAGCATCCGCGTGGAAACGCTGGCCGGCCTGATCGAACCGACGTGGCTCGCCGGGGGTAGCGTGCGGGTGGACATGGGGCGGCCCTCTCTGCGTCCCGAACACTTGCCGTTTGACACCACCGGCCTGAGCGCCGAGCGCCACCACCACGCCGATGTATGGGCCTTCGAGGCGGGCGGGCGGATGGTCAGGGCCACCATGGTGTCGATGGGCAATCCCCATGCCGTGCTGTTGACCGGGCAGTTCTCCAGCCCCAGCATCGACGAGGCGCCAGTTGGCAGCCTGGGCCCCGCTGTTGAAGGACACACCCGCTTCGCCAACCGAGTGAACGTGGGCTTCATGCAGGTGCTTGCCCGAAGCGAGATCGCCCTGCGCGTGTTTGAACGAGGTGTCGGCGAAACCCTGGCATGCGGCACGGGTGCCTGCGCAGCCGTGGTGGCCGGCATTGAACTGGGCCTTCTGGACCCCACGGTCACGGTACATGCCCGCGGCGGGGATCTGGAAGTGTCCTGGCACGGCGCGGAGGTGTCGATGGTCGGTCCGGCCGAGACCGTGTTCGAAGCCGACATTGACATCTGAGCCCATTGAGCAAAACGAGCCAACGAGGGAGTGTGCGAAGTGACCCATGAAACCCTGACGGAACAGGACATTGCCGACTGGCTGGCCGCGAACCCTGGATTTTTCGAGCGGCATGCAGAGCTGCTCAGCAGTATCCAGCTCACCAGCCCCCACGGTAACCGTGCCGTGTCGCTCCAGGAACGGCAGATTGAGCTGCAGCGCGACAAGCAGCGCAACCTGGAGATCAATGTGGCCGAGATGATCCGGGCGGCGCAGGACAATGAGGCGATCTCGGCGCGCCTGCACGAGTGGGCCTGCATGCTGATGACCCACGACGACCCCGGCACCCTGCCGGATGCCCTGATTGCCGGGCTGCGGAACCAGTTCACCGTGCCTCAGGCGGCGCTGCGGCTGTGGAACGTGAAGCAGGAGCATGCCGCCCGGGCGTTCAGCCAGGGGGTGTCCGCCGACGCCGTCAGCTTTGCGAGCAGTCTGGGCGCTCCGTATGTGGGCCCCAACACTGGGTTCGAAGCCGCACAGTGGCTGGATGAGCCAGCCCTCGCTGCGTCGATTGCCCTGATTCCTCTGCAACGCAGCAGCGTGGACGAGGACGCGTTCGGGCTGATGATCCTGGCCTCCCCCGATGCCCAGCGGTACCGTGCCGGCATGGGCACAGACTTCCTCGAGCGCATTGGCGAGCTGGCCAGTGCCGCCATGGTGAAGCTGATTGCCAGTTCACAGCCCTGAGCCCGCTGCCAGGGCAAGCGCCTTGCCCGAGGCGGCCTGCCGCTACCTTCACCACCTGCAGGTGCAGCGAAAGCTGTCTCCGCGCAGCGTCGAACGCTACGAACTGGACCTGCGTACATTGGCCACGCTGACCCCGGCACTGCAGGAACCCAGGCAGGTGAGCAGCCATGACATCCGCCGGGCCTTGGCGCGTTTGCATGCCCAAGGGCAGAGCGCCTCCACCATCGCCCATACCTTGTCCACCTGGCGCGGATGGTTTCGCTGGCTGGGCATGCACGGCGCGGTGGTGCAGAACCCGACGGATGGCGTGAAGTCCCCCAAGGTCGGCAAACCGCTTCCGAAGGCACTGACCGAAGCCCAGGCCGTGCAGTTGGCCAGCTTTGAAGCCGGGCACGGCACGGCACCCGACACCAACCTTGCCGCACAGGCCCTGGAGGCGCGCGACAA
>CAZRRW010000212.1:3633-3881 GCA_964602505.1 uncultured Burkholderiaceae bacterium | reverse complement strand
ATCGGCATCACCAAGGGCCGCTGGAACACCCTGCTGACCGCGCTGCAGCAGTTCAAGGATGACTACGCCCGCAACCAGCCGATGTGGCGCATCATGCCGGAGTTCTGCCAGCACCACCCGCGCTACGAGCGCATGGGCCTGGCCGACTTGTGCCAGCACGTGCACGAGATGTATGCCAAGTACGACATTGCCCGGCTCACCACCGAGATGTACCTGTCAGACCTCACGCCCGCCATGACGCCCAGTGA
>CAZRRW010000212.1:0-3561 GCA_964602505.1 uncultured Burkholderiaceae bacterium | reverse complement strand
CTGGTCACGCCCTATCCGCCGGGCATTCCGCTGCTGATCCCCGGGGAGGTGTTCAACCAGAAGATTGTGGACTACCTGCGTTTTGCACGCGAGTTCAACGCGGCGTGTCCGGGCTTCGAAACCGACATCCACGGCCTGGTGGAAGACGAGCGTGACGGCAAGCCCCACTTTTTCGTCGATTGCGTTCGAGCATGACATGAGCTAGAACGCTGACCAAAAGGGGAGGTCGGCGTACAGTACTGGCGCAAGTTTCAAGCAGGTCTGTGGGCTTTGGGCTGGGGGCTCGGCGTTGGGTGTGCCCATGGTGTCGGCTGGGCGCAGGTCGTGCCCTCAAGCGATCCCCATGTCCGCATCCTCTCGTCTGTCCCTCCGTCGGAATCGGCGGCACAGCGGTTTTTGCAGTGCGACGTGACCCGACAGGTCAGCGAGGCCTTGATTGCGCCCCAGCGGGTCAAGGACTGGATTGACACGGCCTTCTTTGTTCCGGTGAGGAGTCTGGAGTCACTGGTGGGCCGTCTGCCCACCCTAGGGGTGCGGGAAGACCTGCAAACCTGGCTTCGCGACGCGCGGGTGGAGCAGCAGGCCGCCATCCGCCTACTACGAGGCACGCTGCCCAACGCCCGCCCGGGCGGGGTGGATGTCTGGCGGGTTCCGCTGCGTCTTCGACCCGTCGCACGCATCTCCCGTGAAGACGATGGCCAGGTGGGGCTGGAGCGCAGCGACTTTGCGGACTTCCTGGGCCAACCCGACCAGCGCGGGGGGCTAGACAGTCTGGGGCGGCAGATGCTAGCCGCCACATTGGCCCGGCTGGTGCGGCTCAACCCACAGCAGCGCGAGCAATGTCATCTGCAGGCCTGCGAACTGCGCATCCTGGCCAAGACCGTGGCAGCGCCGAATGGGTGGGACAAGGAAACATGGCTGGCGGATGTGCAGTTGTGGGCTGCAGGCACCCGGATCAGTGTGCCCAACCTGTCGGCCGACGGTCAGGACCTGCCCAGTACCGTGGACGTCTATCTGAACGAACAGGCCAGCGCCCTGGCCTGCGTGGTGCCGCCAGCATTCCGGCGTTGATGCTTTCGGCCACAGGGCCTACTTGGCGAAGAGTCGACCGATGTCGGCAAAGGCCTTGAACTCCAAGGCATTGCCAGAAGGGTCGAGGAAGAACATGGTGGATTGTTCGCCCACCTCGCCCTTGAAGCGGGTATGAGGCTCGATCACGAAGTCCACCTTGGCCGCGCGAAGCCGGGTGGCAAGCACATCGAACGCCGCCATGTCCAGCACCACGCCGAAATGGGGTACTGGCACATGATCGCCATCGACTTCATTGCGATGCACTTGGTGGGCGCTTCGGGGCGCCAGGTGCGCCACGATCTGGTGGCCGAAGAGGTCGAAGTCAATCCACTCGTCTGACGAGCGGCCTTCAGGGCAGCCAAGAAGCCCACCGTAGAAGGCACGGGCGGCGGTGAGGTCGTGAACTGGGAAAGCCAGGTGAAAGGGTTGCATGGTGTCTCAAACGGTGTCAAGTGACGGGTCAAGGCTGGGCCTCATCCCCATGGTTAAGAGCGCGCAGGGCACGCCAGAGCTGCCAGCCCAGCACCGCACTGGCACCAGTAATCCACCACAGCCGGCTGCGGCGTGGGCCCGTGACCGCCTCGCCTACGGCGCTGGCGGCCCTGAGCATCGCACCACGTCCAGCGCCCGTCAACGCGGCGGCCACCGTGCCCAGAAGGGGGGATGCACGCCAAAGTTTGCCCAGTTGCCACAGGCTGGGCGCGCTGCGACCGAGTTGGGCCGCTTTCACGGCCAGGGGCAGGAGCTTGAAGAGCCCCCCAGGGCGTAGACCGGTGTCCCGTCGCAAAGCGGCCAGATCCCGAGCCAACTCGGCACGCTCCAGGCTGGCTCGCAGCACCAGCAACTGACGGCGCAGGGCGATGGGGGATGCATCGGCCATGGTGTGGGCTTGACCTGTTCAGGGCTTGGCCTTGACCTCGGCGCGAAGGGCGGCCTGGTCGGCGGCCAGTGTGGCCAGGGTGTGCTCAAACAAGGGCGGGCGCTGGGCCAGCGCGCTGTTGAGTCGCCGCCACTGCCACCAGGCACCCGCAGCGGCAATGGCCGCCAGCACAAGGGCTGCCAACGGCCTTTGCTCTGGCGAGAGCCAAAGCAGTACCGCCGCTGCGAGCAGAAGCAAGGCCACCAACAGGCAGACCAGCAGCGCTACCGCGTTGGCCAGAAGGGCTGCCGCCTTCTGCAGTTCTTCCTGCAGCTCCAGCCCCGCCAGCTCCAGCCGCGTACGCCCCAACTGCAACAGGCTTGCCGACAGGCGCCGCAGGCGCTCGGTCAGCCCGGGGCCTGACTCATCGGCTTGCATGAAAAGCAGTCGGGTTAACAAGGGCCATGGTCAGAGTGGGCGCTGGGGCTAGCCTGCCGGATTACTTGCGGTTGACCAGCAACCCAACGAGGAACCCAGCGGCCGCGGCAATGCCAATGGCTTGCCAGGGGTGTTCATGGACGTAGTCGTCCGTGGCGCGGGCGGCGTTCTTGCCTTTGTCCAACAGGTTGGCCTGCAGGTCGGCCACCTTCTCAGAGGCCTGCCGCAACTTGGCCGACGCCTTCTCCCGCAACTTCACGGCGGCGTCGCCAGTGGCACTGGCGGCCGACTTGAGCAACTCTTCGGCGTCGCTCAGGAAGCCCTTGGCGTCGGATGTCATCTTCTGTTCAGTGGTGGTTTCCATGAAAACTCCTTGATCCTGGGGTAAATCGCAAACGGACGGGAAAACGAGCTGGATTGTCCGCGCCGATTGTCAAGCGGGTTCGGTCAGGCCGCCAACCACCCGGCTGAAGCCACCGTCGACGTAGGTGATCTCGGCGGAGACACCGGCTGCCAAGTCGCTGAGCAGGAAGGCAGCGACGTTGCCCACGTCGTCGATCGTGACGTTGCGGCGGATGGGGGCGATCTCCGCGCTGGCCGAGATCATTCTGCCGATGCCCTTGATGCCGCTCGCAGCCAGCGTCTTGATGGGCCCGGCACTGATGCCATTGACCCGCACGCCACGCGGGCCCAGGGCCTCGGCCAGGTAACGCACGCTGGACTCCAGGCTGGCCTTGGCCAGGCCCATGGTGTTGTAGTTGGGTAGTGCGCGCTCGGAACCGAGGTAGGTCAGGGTCAGCAGGGCCGCACGGTCGCTCAGCAAGGGGGCTGCAGCCTTCGCCATCGCGGGAAAGCTGTAGGCAGAGATGTCGTGGGCGATGCGAAAGGCCTCCCGGCTGATGCCTTCCAGGAAGTCCCCGGCGATGGCTTCCCGTGGCGCAAACCCGATGCTGTGGACAAACCCGTCGAATCGGGGCCAGACCCGGCCAAGGTCGGCGAACAGGCGCTCGATCTGCTCGTCGGACCCGACGTCGCAATCGAACACGAGGGTGGAGTTGAACTCCGCGGCGAACTCGGTGATGCGCCCCTTGAATCGCTCGCCCACGTAACTGAAGGCCAACTCGGCGCCCTCGCGGTGACAGGCGCGTGCGATCCCATAGGCGATGGAACGGTTGGACAGCAGGCCCGTGATG
>CAZRRW010000211.1:0-3932 GCA_964602505.1 uncultured Burkholderiaceae bacterium | reverse complement strand
GCCATCAGCAGCACGATGAGGTTCTTGCGGTTGAGGAAGATGCCCACCACCGACATGGCAAACAGGGCCGCGCCCAGCGTGAGGAAATGCGCCAGGGTGATGCTCATTTCACCTCTCCCGCAGGGCTGGACTCGGCTTCACGCGCCGTGGGGGCCAGCGACACGATGCGCACCCGGTCGGCCGCCTTGACGCGGATCTGGTCGGACGGACTGACGTACTTGCTGTCCTTGCGGCGGCGCAGGGTCAGGGCAATGGCGGCAATGATCGCCACCAGCAGGATGACCGCCGCAATCTGGAGCGGATAGATGTATTCGCTGTAGAGCAGCTTGCCGAGTTCCTTGGTGTTGGACACCGGCACGCCAGACCCCGCCACCGCCGCGGGCTCGCGGGTGAGGCCGAAGCCGTGCATGAGGACCAGCGCCATCTCAATGACGATGACGGCGCCCACCAGGCCGGCCAGCGGAAAGTACTTCCAGAAGTCCTTGCGGGCGACCTCGGTGTTGAGGTCGAGCATCATGACGACAAACAGGAACAGCACCATCACTGCGCCCACGTAAACCAGCACCAGGGTGATGGCCAGGAACTCGGCCTTGAGCAGCATCCAGATGCAGGCGGCGCTGAAGAAGGCCAGCACCAGGAACAGCGCGGCGTACACCGTGTTGCGGGCCGTGATGACCCGAAACGAGGCAAACAGCAGAACCGCGGAGAACGCGTAGAAAAGTGCGGCTTGGGTGTCCATGGGGTGGGGCGTGGTGCCGGGGCAGGCGTGCGAAACCGTGAATCAGTGATGGCACAAAGGCCGAAGCTGGCGACAGCCTTCAGACATCAGCGGTAGGGCGCGTCGGCCTCTTTGGCAGCAGCGATCTCCTTCTCGTAGCGGTCCCCCACAGCCAGCAGCATCTCCTTGGTGAAGTAGAGGTCACCGCGCTTCTCGCCGTGGTATTCAAGGATGTGCGTCTCCACGATCGAGTCGACGGGGCAGCTTTCCTCGCAGAAGCCACAGAAGATGCACTTGGTCAGGTCAATGTCGTAGCGCGTGGTGCGCCGGGTGCCGTCGTCACGCACGTCCGATTCGATGGTGATGGCCAGCGCGGGACACACGGCCTCACACAGCTTGCAGGCAATGCAGCGCTCTTCGCCGTTCTCATATCGACGCAGGGCATGCAGGCCGCGAAAGCGCGGCGACATGGGCGTTTTCTCTTCGGGAAACTGCACCGTGATGGAGCGCTTGAACATGTGCCGGCCAGTCAGGGCCAGCCCCTTCAACAGTTCCGTGAGGAGGAAGCTGTTCGCAAACTCCTTGAGGGAGAAACCCTTTGAGGTGAGCGTCGACATGCAGGCCTCTCAATTCCAGATGGACCAGGGCGTCTGCATCCAGGCCCCGATCACCACCAGCCACACCAGGGTGACCGGAATGAACACCTTCCAGCCCAGACGCATGATCTGGTCGTAGCGGAAGCGCGGGAAGGAGGCGCGGACCCAGATGAAGAGGGTGAGCACGGCAAAGGTTTTCACACCCAGCCACACCCAGCCCGGCACGAAGGCCAGGGCCGCCACTGGCGCGTCCCAGCCGCCCAGGAACATGATGGCCGCCAGAATGGCAATGAGCCACATGTTGGCGTACTCCGCCAGGAAGAACATGGCAAAGGACATGCCCGAGTACTCCACCATGTGCCCGGCCACGATCTCCGACTCGCCCTCCACCACGTCGAAGGGGTGGCGGTTGGTTTCGGCAATGCCAGAGACGACATACACCACAAAGATGGGCAGCAGGGGCAGCCAGTTCCATGAGAGGAAGTTCAGGCCCATGCTGTGCATGGTGCCGCTTTGCTGCTGGGTGACGATGTCGGTCATGTTCAGGCTGGCCGAGACCATGAGCACCACCACCAGGCAGAAGCCCATGGCGATCTCGTAGCTGACCATCTGCGCCGATGCGCGCAGGGCACCCAGGAAGGCGTACTTGGAGTTGCTGGCCCAGCCGGCGATGATGACGCCGTACACCTCAAGCGAGGTGATGGCCATGATGAACAGCAGGCCGGCGTTGATGTTGGACGCCGCCACTTCCGGGCCGAAGGGGATCACCGCCCAGGCGGCCAGGGCCGGCATGATGGTCATGATGGGCGCCAGCACGAACAGCGCCTTGTTCGATGCGGTGGGGACGATGATTTCCTTGAGCAGCAGCTTCAGCGCGTCGGCAATCGGCTGCAGCAGGCCAAAGGGGCCCACCCGGTTTGGCCCCACCCGGACCTGCATCCAGCCAATGGCCTTGCGCTCCCACAGGGTGGCATAGGCCACCGCCCCCATCAGGGGCAGCACGATGACGGCGATCTTGAGCAGGTTCCAGAGAACCGGCCAGGCGTAGGCGGCCCACCAGGGGGCTGCGAGCAGGCCCTCGCCAAAGCCATGCAGTGCGTCGATCATGCGGGCACCTCGGTGGGTTGACCGGCCGCGGCGCGTGCGTCGGCCGTGAGCTGCAGCGATGGCGACCGGCGCACCAGGCCGTCGAGCTGGTAGATCGAGGCGCTGCACGGCTCGGCGGCCGCGACGTCAAGGCGGATGGCGGCCGTGGTGGCGTTGGACAGGCGCGCGGCGGTGACCATGGGCCCGTCGCCGATGGCGGCGTCATGGCGCGTTTCGGCCAGCACCTCGGCAGAGGACTCGTGATCGAACCCGGGCAGGCCCAGCATGGCGCCCAGCACGCGCAACACCTTCCAGGCTGGGCGGGCTTCGCCCAGGGGCTTGACCACGGCGTGGAAGCTCTGGACACGCCCTTCTGCGTTGACGAAGGTGCCTGAGGTTTCGGTGAAGGGCGCCACCGGCAGCAGCACGTCGCTGAAGGCCAAGTTGGCCTTGAACGCACTCAGCGTGACCACCATCTCGCAGCGGTTCAGGCCAGCCGCTGCAGCGGCACCAGCGGCCGAGTCGAACACCGGTTCGGTGTGCAGCAGCAAGGTGGCCTTGGCCGCGCCCTGCAGCAGTTGGCCCGCATGGTGGCCGCCGGACCGGGGCTGAGCCCCTGCCAACTGCGCCCCCACGGTGTTGGCGGCCTCGGTGAGGCAGCCCACGCTGGCGCCCGTGTGCTCGCCCAGCCAGTTGGCCAGGGCCAGCAGGCTGCCGGCATTGCCGTGGTGCACTGCGGCGTTGCCAAGCAGGATGGCCTTGCGCTCGCCGCTGAGAAGCAGCGACGCGATGGCGGCCACCTGGGCGGGCACGCTGCCTGGCGCAGTGGCTGCCACGCCCGTGGGGAGCGCCACACCCTTTTGCGCCGACACGGCCCGCACGATGTCGGCCAGGGCCTCGGCCCAAGCGGCTGCTGGGCGAACCCACTGGCTGGCCACCGGCATGGCCCAGTCGTCGGCGCGGCTGTGAACCACCGCCACCTTGGCGCCGCGGCGCACAGCCTGGCGAATGCGCAGGGCAAACAGGGGATGGTCCTTGCGCAAGTTGCTGCCCACCACCAGCGCCCGCTGCAGGTTGGAGAGCGACTCGATCGTGGTGCCAAGCCAGCGCACGCCCTCTTGCGCCGGCCACTCGGCGGCACGCAGGCGGTGGTCGATGCTGTCGCTGCCCAGGCCGCGCACCAGCTTGGCGGCCAGGTGCAGCTCTTCCAGTGTGCTGTGCGGGCTGACGAGGGCACCCACCGCGCCTGTGCCCTTCTCGGCCAAGATGCCCTTCAGGCCGTTGGCCACGTACTCCAGAGCCGTCCGCCAGTCAACCGTCTTCCACTCACCGCCCTGCTTCAGCATGGGCGCCGTCAGACGGTCGGGGCCATTCAGCGCTTCGTAGGAAAAGCGGTCGCGGTCGGCAATCCAGCATTCGTTGACCGCTTCATTCTCGAAAGGCACCACCCGCATCACCTGGTGGTTCTTGACCTGGACGATCAGGTTGGCGCCAGTGGAGTCGTGCGGGCTGATGCTCTTGCGACGCGACAG
>CAZRRW010000210.1:0-3972 GCA_964602505.1 uncultured Burkholderiaceae bacterium | reverse complement strand
CTTCTCGAAGATCAACCCACATGCCGCTTAACCCACTCGAAATTCAACAGAGCCTTGCCAGCCTTCTATCTGGCAGATGCAAGGCATGCACGAAAATATTGTTTTTCAAGCACTTGCATCGGTGTATTGAGAATTTGCCCAAACATTGTTGGCCACATCGTCGCTTTATGCTGCCCCTGCCTAAACTGCTGCACAAGACCCGCCCTGCGCTGGCCGCGCTGGCGGTCGTTGGCATGGCGTCCGGCGCGTCGGCACAGGTCAGGGCCAATTCATCGGATCTCCCCAACTCGCCGTTTCTGGACTTTCAGCGTCCCGCCCCGGCAGCCCCGGTGCCCCGCAACTCGCCCGGGGTGGCTCCGCCCGTGACGCCGGAGCGGACCAGCCCGTCTGCCCTGCGGTTTGTGTTGCGTGGCGTTGAGGTGCGGGGCACGACCCGCTTGTCCTCGGAGGCGCTGGGCGCCATCGTCCAGCCCTACCTTCGGCGTGAAGTGGGGTTTGCCGATCTGCAGAACATGGCGGCTGCCGTCGGCACCACCTTGCGTGGTGAGGGTTGGGTGGTTCGGGTCAGCCTGCCCGCCCAAGACCTGACCGAAGGACAGGTGCAGATTGACGTGGCAGAGGCCCGCTTCGGAGGGGCTGAAATTGACCTGAGTGAAGAGACCCGGCTTTCGCTCGACCGCGCCAGCGCCTACGTCGCGCGCGCCGCTGTGCCAGGCGAGGCCGCCAACACGCGCCGTCTTGACCGCGCCCTGCTCTTGCTGGAGGACCTGCCGGGTGTGGCGGCCAGTGGCAGCCTGGCTGCGGGTGGCCGCGAGGGCGAGACCGTGTTTCAGTTGCGCCTGACCGCCGAGCCGTTGGTGAGCGGGCAGGTAAACCTGGACAACCAGGGCTCCAACGCCACAGGGGCCTGGCGCGCGTCGGCGAACTTGGCCTTGAACAGCCCACTGGGGGTGGGCGACCAGGCCACTCTGGCCGCCGTCCGCAGCGATGGGAGCAGCCTGGCGCGCCTGGGCTACAGCCTGCCAGTGGGCAGCGATGGCTGGCGCGTGGGCATCAATGCGGCTGCGCTGGACTATCGGGTCACGGCCAGTAGTTTCGCGGCCTTGGCGGCCAAGGGCCAGTTCAACAGCTGGGGGGTGGAAGCGACCTACCCACTGCTTCGCAGCCTGAGGCAGAACCTGAACCTTCAAGTGGGGGTTGAGGACAAGCGCCTGCTCAACCAGGCTGCGGGTGCCACCGTGTCCGACTATCAGGTCGGCAACGCCACCCTGGGTCTGAGTGGCAGTTCGCTGGACGAGTGGCTCGGAGGTGGCACGGTTGGCGGCAGCCTCGCGTTTACCGACGGCCAACTGAACTTGTCCAGTTCGCCCAACCGGGCTGCAGACGCCACGGGTGCCCGCACGGCGGGCCGCTTCCAGAAGTGGCGCTATGCCGTTAGCCGCCAGCAGACCTTGACGCCTGGCACCACACTCCTGGTCGCCTGGTCGGGCCAGATGGCCAGCAAGAACCTCGACTCCTCGGAGCGCTTCTTCCTGGGAGGGCCAGCGGGCGTCCGGGCATATCCCTTCGGCGAAGGCGGTGGCAGCGAAGGGCAACTCGTCAATCTGGAACTGCGCCAGGCCTTGGGCGGTGGGCTCACGGTGTCTGGCTTCTATGACTGGGGCCGCGTCAAGATCAACCGCAACAACAATTTCACCGGGGCGGCCACGCTCAATGAGTACAGCTTGAGTGGCGCAGGCCTGTCGCTGACCTGGGCCAGCGCTACGGGGACCACCTTGCAGGCCACTTGGGCCCGCCGCCTGGGCAATAACCCGGCTGCCAACAGCAACGGCAATGACCAGGACGGCACCCGCGAAATCAACCGCCTCTGGCTCGTGGCCAGCTACCGGTTCTAGGAAGGTCTCATGGACAAGCACGCCAGCATCAACCGAGCCTACCGGCTGGTTTGGAACGAGTCGACTTGCACCTGGGTGGCTGTGGCCGAGTGCGCCAAGGGCCGTGGCAAGCGCAGCGTGCGCAAGGCCTTGGGCGCCGTGGCGCTCGGTGCGGCCTATCTCCTCGTCTCTCCCTCGGCCCTGACTCAAACCACCCCCGCACCGACCCAACTGCCCACCGGCGGCAGTGTGGTGGCCGGTACTGCGGCTGTCAGCCAGAGTGGCGCACGCATGGACATCACCCAGTCCACCCAGCGCGCCATCATTGACTGGACGACATTCAACGTTGGCAGCCAGGCCCATGTGAACTTCAACCAGCCTGGCGTGACGGCGGCAACGCTCAACCGCGTAATGGACACCCAGGCCAGTCAGATCTTCGGGCGCATCACCGCCCCAGGGCAGGTGTTCCTGACCAACCCGAACGGCGTCTATTTCTCGCCCAACGCGCAGGTCGATGTCGGAGCGTTGACGGCCACAACTCACGGCATCAGCAACGACAACTTCATGGCGGGTCGCTTGGTGTTCGAGCGAAACGGGGCAACGGGCGGTGTCATCAATGAAGGCCAGATTCGCGCCAGCCTGGGTGGGTTTGTGGCTTTGCTGGCGCCGGAAGTGCGCAACAGCGGACTGGTACTGGCGCGAATGGGTACTGTCGTCATGGCCTCGGGGGACGCCGTCGCCCTGCAACTGGTGGGGGGCACGGCTCTTGGCCAGGCACAGGTTACCGGCCTCACGGTCTCGCCTTCGCAGATCAAGGCGCTCGTGGACAACCGCCACCTGGTGCAGGTGGATGGCGGCGCCGTGCTGATGTCGGCGCAGGCCGTCAATGCCCTGCAGGGCAGTGTGGTGAACACCGGCTTGGTACAGGCCGACGCGACTGGCATCGCCATGCGTGGTGGGCGCATCGTGCTCGAAAGCTCTGGCGACACCTATCTCGCAGGCAGTGGCCAGCTGAGCGCGGCCAGCACCCAAGGCCGAGGCGGCGACGTCAGCATGACCGGCCAGCGGGTGGCGCTGCTAGGCACGTCGCGCATCGACGCATCGGGTGCCAGCGGCGGAAGCGTGCGCGTGGGCGGCGATTACCAAGGTCAAGCGAGTGACCTGGCCAACGCGCAGCGCAGCTTCATCGCACAGGGCGCGACGATCAAGGCCGATGCCACCGGCCACCAGGGCGATGGCGGCCGGGTGATCGTGTGGGCCGACGGCGACACCCGCTTTGCGGGCAGTATCTCGGCGCGGGGAGCGGCTCAAGGCGGAAACGGTGGCTTTGTAGAGGTCTCGGGCAAGCGCGACCTCGACGTGCAGGGCGCGGTGGACGTGAGCGCCCCAAACGGCCAGGGCGGTACCGTGCTGTTCGACCCGGAGAACATCACCCTCAGCACCGCCGCTAACAACCCGATGGCCGTCACCGACCAGGCCGCTGGCACACCAGACCTCGCTTTTGCGGCAGCGCCCAACCCAGGCACCTACACGGTCAATATCGCCAGTGTCACTGGCTTCAACGAACTCTTTTTACAGGCCTCCAACGACATCACGGTGGCCAATGCAGTCGCGATGGGCGCGGGCAACAGCATCCGCCTGGAGGCGAACAACAACATCAACGTCAATGCCAACGTGACAGTGACGGGTGCTGGGAGCATCAACCTCCGGGCGGACGCCGACGGCAGCGGCGTGGGCAATGTGGTGTTGACCAATGCGGCCTTGTCGTCGCAAGCGGGTGGCATCACCTTGCGTGGTGCCAGCGTCAGCGGCACTGGCGCGGGCAGCACCATCACCTCGACAGGCGCAGCCAACGGCAATGCCGGCAACATCAGCATCACCGCAGACACGGGCAATGTGTCGCTGGTCGCCGCAGTCACCGCCAATGGGGGCACCACCACGGGTGTTGGGCGCAACGCGGGCAATGTGTCCATCAGCGCACAAACGGGCATCGCCACAGACAGCATCACGGCCTCTGGCACCAACGGGGCTGCCGGCAACAACGCCGGTGGCAACGCGGGCAGTATCAGCTTGACGAATGCCACCTCGGGCAACATCA
>CAZRRW010000209.1:969-3974 GCA_964602505.1 uncultured Burkholderiaceae bacterium | reverse complement strand
GGCCACGCTGGGAATCACGCGCGCCTCGAAGGCTGCCTTGGCCAGCTTGTCGTCGCCCAGCAGTTCACCGGCGCACACCTCGGCTGCCACATGGCCTTCGTGCACCCCCTTGTGCGCCAGCATGGGCTGGCCCACGATGTCGCCAATGGCAAAGATGTGCGGCACGTTGGTGCGCATCTGGATGTCCACCGGGATGAAGCCACGGTCAGTCACGGCCACACCGGCGTTCTCGGCCGCGACCTTCTTGCCGTTGGGCGTGCGGCCCACGGCCTGGAGCACCAGGTCGTACACCTGCGGCTCTTTGGGTGCGCCCTCGCCTTCAAAGCTGACGCGAATGCCCTCGCTCGTAGCTTGCGCGCCGACAGTCTTGGTTTTGAGCATGACGTTGTCAAAGCGCTTGGCGTTGTGCTTTTGCCAGACCTTCACCAGGTCGCGGTCGGCGCCCTGCATCAGGCCATCGAGCATTTCCACCACGTCGAGCCGGGCACCGAGCGTGCTGTAGACCGAGCCCATCTCCAGCCCGATGATGCCGCCGCCCACGATGAGCATGCGCTTGGGGGTTTGCCGCAGCGCCAGGGCACCAGTGCTGTCCACGATGCGTTCGTCGCGCGGGAAGAACGGCAGGTGCACCGCCTGGGAGCCCGCCGCGATGATGCAGCGCTTGAAGCGGACCACGCTGGCCTGGCCCGTCTTGTCCTGCCCAGTGCCTGTGGTTTCTTCCACCTTCACATGGATGGCGTCGACAAAGGCGCCGTAGCCGCGTACGGTGGTCACCTTGCGCATCTTGGCCATCGCCGCCAGGCCACCGGTCAGCTTGCCAATCACCTTTTCCTTGTGAGTGCGCAGCTTGGCAATATCGATCGTCGGCTCACCAAAGCTCACGCCCAGGTCGGCAAAGTGCTTCACTTCGTCCATCACGGCTGCCACATGCAGCAGCGCCTTGCTGGGAATGCAGCCCACGTTGAGGCACACGCCACCTAGGGTGGCGTAGCGCTCGACGATCACGACCTTCAACCCCAAGTCCGCCGCGCGGAAGGCCGCGCTGTAGCCCGCCGGCCCGGCACCGAGCACCAGCAGATCGCAGTCATGGTCCACCGTGCCGCTGTAGGCGCTGGCGGCGCCTGGGGCCAACGCGACGGTGGTGACTGCAGGGGCAGCGGTGGAGGCGGCGGTGGGAGCAGCAGCAGGCGCTAGTGCTCGGGCAGCAGCGGCGGGGGCCGCTGAGGCCGGGGCCGCCGCCGCGCCCTCGCCTTCCAGCTCCAGCACCAGGCTGCCCATGTTGACCGTGTCGCCCACCTTCACTGCCAGGGCCTTCACCACGCCAGCGTGGCTGGAGGGAATCTCCATCGAGGCCTTGTCGCTTTCCACAGTGATGAGGCTTTGGTCTACCGCCACGGTGTCGCCGGGCTTGACCAGCACCTCAATGACGGCCACGTCCTTGAAGTCGCCAATGTCTGGCACCTTGACTTGGATGCTCATGCTTGGCTCCTCACAGCATCACGCGGCGGAAATCCGCCAGCACGGCCGCCAGATAGGCGTTGAAGCGTGCCGCGGAGGCACCGTCGATCACGCGGTGATCCCAGCTCAGCGACAAGGGCAGGTTCAAGCGTGGCACGAAGGCCTTGCCATCCCACTTGGGCTTCATCTCGCTGCGGCACACCCCCAGGATGGCCACCTCGGGCGCATTGATGATGGGCGTGAAGTAGGTGCCACCAATGCCGCCCAGCGAACTGATGGAGAAGCACCCACCTTGCATCTCAGCCGGGCTGAGCTTGCCGTCGCGCGCCTTGGCCGCCAGTTCGCCCATCTCCTTGGCGATGGCCACCACGCCCTTCTGGTCGGCGTCGCGGATGACGGGAACCACCAGCCCATTGGGCGTATCGGCCGCAAAGCCGATGTGAAAGTACTTCTTCAGCACCAGTTGGTCACCATCCAGCGAGGCATTGAACTCGGGGAACTTCTTCAACGCGGCCACACAGGCCTTGATGAGGAAGGCCAGCATGGTCACCTTGACGCCCGCCTTCTCGTACTCCTTGTTCAACTGCACCCGGAAGGCCTCGAGGTCAGTGATGTCGGCGTCCTCGTGGTTGGTGACGTGGGGGATCATCACCCAGTTGCGGTGCAGGTTGGCACCGCTGATCTTCTTGATGCGCGAGAGATCCTTGCGTTCGACCGCGCCAAACTTGGTGAAGTCGACCACCGGCCAGGGCAGCAGGCCGGGCAGCCCGGCGCCAGACGCCACCGCAGGTGCCTTGGCTGCCTGCGCGGCAGTGCGGATCTCGCCGGCCATCACGCCTTTCACAAAGCCCTCGATGTCGGCCTGGGTGATGCGGCTATTGGGCCCACTGCCCTTCACCTCGGCCAAGGGCACGCCCAGTTCGCGCGCCAGCTTGCGGATGGCCGGGCTGGCATGCGGCAGGCTGCCGCTGGGCGCCACAGTCGGTTCATGGGGCGGCAGGGTTACCGCCAGCGGTGGGGCCACAGGGGCTGTGGAGGCCGCCACGGGTGCCGGAGCTGGTGCAGGCGCAAGCGCTGGTGCAGCGACAACAGGCGCTGCCGCCGCCGCCGGGGCGGGGGCAGTGGCAGCCGGTGACGCGGGGGAAGCCGCCGCCGCGCCCGTGGCCTCCACCAGGGCAATCAGGTCACCGATGTTCACGGTGTCGCCCAGCTTGACCTTCAACTCCTTCACCACACCGGCGGTGCTGGAGGGAATCTCCATCGACGCCTTGTCGCTCTCCACTGTGATGAGGCTCTGCTCCACCTTGATGCTGTCGCCAGGCTTGACCAGCACCTCGATCACAGCCACGTCCTTGAAGTCCCCAATGTCGGGGACCTTCACTTCAACCAATGCCATGTTTGTCTCCGTACTGCGCGCAGGGCGTCTCAGGCGTAGAGGGGGTTGATCTTGTCGGCCTTGATGCCGTACTTGGCAATCGCCTCAGCCACCTTGGCGGCAGGCAGTTTGCCTTCATCGGCCAGGGCCTTGAGGGCGGCCACCACCACAT
>CAZRRW010000209.1:0-918 GCA_964602505.1 uncultured Burkholderiaceae bacterium | reverse complement strand
CGGTGCCCAGCACCTTGTAGCTGCGCCCTGCCGGGATGAAGGCGCGGATCTGGTCGGCGTAGTTCTTCATGTAGTCGGTGCTGGCCACCACCGGGCCGCTGGTGGTGCCGAGCTGCTGCGCCACAAAGGGCACGCGGGGCGTTTGCGTGGGGTGCAGCAGGTTCCAGCGCTCGCAGTCCTGGCCATCACGTGCCAGTTCGTTGAAGCTGGGGCAGCTCCAGACGTTGGCGCCTACGCCCCAGTCCTTCTCCAGCAGCTCTTTGGCAAACATGCTTTCACGCAGGATGGTGCCACTGCCCAGCAGGTTCACCGCATGGGCCGCCTTGGCCGCGGGCTGCAGCAGGTACATGCCCTTGATGATCTGCTCTTCGGTGCCAGCCTTGAGCCCGGGCATCGCGTAGTTCTCGTTCAGCAGCGTGAGGTAGAAGAACACGTTATCCTGCTTCTCGACCATGCGCTTGAGGCCGTGGTGCAGGATGACACCCACCTCGTGGGCAAAGGTGGGGTCGTAGCTGATGCAATTGGGAATGGTGCCCGCCAGGATGTGGCTGTGTCCGTCCTCGTGCTGCAAGCCTTCGCCGTTCAGCGTGGTGCGGCCTGCGGTACCCCCAAGCAGGAAGCCCCTCGCCTGCATGTCACCAGCAGCCCAGGCCAAGTCACCGATGCGCTGGAAGCCGAACATCGAGTAGTAGATGTAGAACGGAATCATGATGCGGTTGTTGGTGGAGTACGACGTGGCCGCCGCAATCCAGCTGCTCATGCCGCCCGCTTCGTTGATGCCCTCCTGCAGGATCTGCCCCGCCTTGTCTTCGCGGTAGTACATGACCTGGTCCTTGTCGACCGGGGTGTACTGCTGGCCAGCCGGGTTGTAGATGCCGATCTGGCGGAACAGGCCCTCCATGCCGAAGGTGCGCGCCT
>CAZRRW010000208.1:0-3986 GCA_964602505.1 uncultured Burkholderiaceae bacterium | reverse complement strand
TCCATGCGCTTTGCGATCTCGCTGCTGACGGTGATCTGCATCGCGTCGGTCATTGGCACGGTACTCAAGCAGCACGAGCCCCCGGTCAACTACGTCAACCAGTTCGGCCCGTTCTGGGCAGAGCTGTTCGCGGCGCTGTCACTCAACACGGTGTACAGCGCGGGCTGGTTCTTGTTGATCCTGGCCTTTCTGGTGGTCTCCACCAGCCTGTGCATTGCCCGCAACACACCCAAGATCTTCGTGGATCTGAAGACCTACAAGGAGGGTGTGCGCGAAACCTCGCTCAAGGCTTTCCGGCATCGCGGAGAGGCAAGCCTGGCCGAATCACGCGACGAGGCGCTCGCCCGCGTCACCGGCATGTTGCTGGCGCAGGGCTGGAAGATCAAGGCCCAGGTTCGGGAGCCCGCTGCGGCGGGCGGCGGCAGCGGCAGCCCAGGTGGGGTCATGGTTGCAGCCAAGAAGGGCGCCGCCAACAAGCTGGGCTACATCGCGGCGCATTCAGCCATCGTGCTGGTGTGCGTGGGCGGCTTGCTGGACGGCGACTGGATCGTCAAGGCGCAGCTCTGGTTCCAGGGCAAAAGCCCGTACGCTGGCAGCGGCCTGATCTCTGAGGTGCCCGCGCAGCACCGCCTGTCCACGAACAACCCCACCTTCCGAGGCAACCTGCTGGTGCCCGAGGGCGGGCGTACAACGGCTGCTGTACTCAACATGCCCACGGGCGTGGTCATTCAGGACCTGCCGTTTTCCATCGAGCTGAAGAAGTTCGTGGTGGACTACTACTCCACCGGGATGCCCAAGTTGTTCGCCAGCGACATCGTCATCCGCGACCGCGAAACGGGTCAGGAAATCCCCGCGCGGGTGGAAGTGAACAAGCCAGCGGCCTACAAGGGTATTCACATCTACCAGAGCAGCTTTGATGATGGCGGCTCCAAGCTCAAGGTCGCGGTGCACCCGCTGGCGGGGGGTGGCAAGCCGTTCGAGCTGGACGGTGAGGTGGGGCAGACTGCCGCACTGTCGAACGGGCGGGAGAAGCTACAGCTGGAGTATTCGGGCTTGAGGGTCATCAACGTCGAGAACCTGTCGCAGCCGGGTGCCGCCACCGACGTGCGCAAGGTGGATCTGCGCACCTCGATCCTGGAGTCGATGAATGAGCATTTGGGCTCCGGTGCCAAGAGCGAGCGCACCAAGAACCTGCGCAACGTCGGCCCCAGCTTCAGCTACAAGCTGCGCGACGAGGCTGGCCAGGCCCGTGAGTACAACAACTACATGCTGGCCACTGACGTGGACGGGCAGCGGGTGTTTCTGGCTGGGGTGCGCGACACGCCCTCCGAGACCTTCCGCTATCTGCGCATTCCAGCAGACGACCAGGACAGCATGGACGGCTGGCTGCGCTTGAGAGCGGCGCTCCTCAACGATGCGATGCGCACTGAGGCGGTACGCCGCTACGCAGCCCAGGCTGTGGGCGACCGGCAGGACCTTCGCGCCCAGTTGGAGGCCTCGGCGGCGCGGGGCATGGCCCTGTTTGCGGGCGTGGGCGATGGCGCGAGCGAGAAAGACCAGCCGCCTGAGGCGCGGCTGGGTGGCTTGCAGGCGATCGCTGATTTCATGGAAAAGTCGGTGCCCGAGGCCGAGCGTGAGCGGGCCAGTGGGGTGCTGGTGCGCATCATCAACGGGGTGATGTGGGAGCTGCTGGCCCTGACGCGCCAGCAGGCAGGCTTGAAGCCGTTGCCGGAAGACGAGAAGTCCCGCGACTTCGTCACCGCCTCGGTGCTGGCCCTATCCGACTCGTTTTTCTACCCTGCGCCCGTGTTGCTGCAGCTCAAGGAGTTCACCCAGGTGCAGGCCAGCGTGTTCCAGGTGGCGCGCGCCCCGGGCAAATGGATCGTCTATCTGGGCTGTCTGGCGCTGATCCTTGGGGTGTTCGCCATGCTTTACGTGCGTGAGCGCAGGATATGGGTGTGGCTTGAGAATGCGCCCGCGGACGCAGGCGGCTCGGGTGCCCGTGCCTGCCTGGCGATGTCGACCAACCGCCGCACCCTGGATGGCGACGCCGAGTTTGAGGCCCTGAAGAAACAGCTATTGAGGCTCACATGAACATGACCACGCTCACGTATGCGCAGCCGGGCTACTTTGCCCGTCGCAACTGGTTTGACTGGCTGTTTGCCGTGCTGGTGGCAGGCGGCGCCGCCTTTGCCCTGCAGCGCTACAGCGGCAACATGGACGTGTACGAGAAGGCCATCCTGGTGGGCACGGTGCCCGCCATGGTGTGGTTGTGCTGGTTCTGGCGGCCTTTGCGTGGCCTGAGCGTGGTCGTGGCCGCCGCAGCCCTGCTGGGCATTGCGGCCTACCAGGGCAACCTGGAGCGCGCGGAAACGGTGTTCTGGCTCAAGTACTTCCTGTCCAGCCAGTCGGCCATTCTGTGGATGTGTGTGCTGTTCTTCATGAGCACCCTGTTCTACTGGCTGGGTATGTTTGCCAAGGGGCAGGCCGACGCCATGGAGTCCATTGGCTCCAAGCTGGCCTGGGCCGCCACCGGCATGGCGCTTGTTGGCACCTTGGTGCGCTGGTACGAAAGCTACCTCATCGGCCCGGATGTCGGGCACATCCCGGTCAGCAACCTGTACGAAGTGTTCGTCCTGTTCTGCTGGATGACGACCCTGTTCTACCTGTACTACGAGCAGCACTACAAAACCCGCACCATGGGTGCGTTTGTGATGCTCATCATCACGGCGGCGGTCGGTTTCCTGCTCTGGTACACGTTCGAGCGCGGTGCCCACGAGATCCAGCCGCTGGTGCCCGCCCTGCAAAGCTGGTGGATGAAGCTGCACGTACCCGCCAACTTCATTGGCTATGGCACTTTTGCCATCGCGGCGATGGTGGCCTTTGCCTACCTCATCAAGCAGCAGGCCAACGAAACCAACTGGCTCAAGCTGCTGCCGTTGTGGGGCCTGGGCGTGGTGCTGTGCTTCGAGCCCATGATCTTCCGCAAGAACCCGTCTGGCGGCATCAGCGACTACTGGGCCATCTACTTTGGCGTGTCAGCCCTGATTGCCGGCGGCATCATCGCCATGCGCCGCCGTCTGGCCGCGCGTCTGCCCAGCGACGAGGTGCTGGACGACGTGATGTACAAGGCCATTGCGGTGGGCTTTGCCTTCTTCACCATTGCCACCATCCTGGGTGCCTTGTGGGCAGCGGAGGCTTGGGGTGGCTACTGGAGCTGGGATCCCAAGGAGACCTGGGCGCTCATCGTCTGGCTGAACTACGCGGCCTGGCTGCACATGCGGCTCATGAAGGGCTTGCGGGGCAGTTTTGCGGCCTGGTGGGCCCTGGTGGGCCTGGCGGTCACCACCTTTGCCTTCCTGGGCGTCAACATGTTCCTGAGCGGGCTGCACAGCTACGGTGCCTTGTAGACATCTGGCCCGGTGCCGATGTTCCGATGACGGGCCGCTCGCTGTAACCTGCCACTGGTCTGATTCGACCTTGCTTTCAGGAGCCCTCACGTGCGCAACTTGAAGTCCCTCGGTTTTGACCATGGCGTGCCGTCCGAGATCACCCCAAGGGGGGTGTACCAGCGGCGACGCGAATGGCTGCAGTTCATGGCCAGTGGAGCGGCGGGTGTAGGGCTGGCCGGTTGGGCCGCGCGTGACGCGCAGGCGACGGTGACCAAGCCTGGCAAGCTGGCCGCCCTGCAGACCGTGGCGAGCACGGTGTCGGGGGCCAACACGATGGAGAAGCTCACGACCTACCGGGACGTGACCACCTACAACAACTTCTATGAGTTCGGCACCGACAAGTCTGATCCTGCGCGACGGGCAGGCAGTCTTCGGACTCGCCCTTGGACTGTGGCGATTGAAGGTGAGGTGCGCAAGCCACAGACGCTGGGCATTGAAGACCTGCTCAAGCTCGCCCCGATGGAAGACCGCATCTACCGCATGCGCTGTGTGGAAGGCTGGTCCATGGTCATTCCCTGGGTGGGGTTCTCGCTG
>CAZRRW010000207.1:0-4041 GCA_964602505.1 uncultured Burkholderiaceae bacterium | reverse complement strand
AATACGCGATGAGCCCCGCCACAGCGGATCCCCCGTGTACTCCGCACCAAGGCTAAGGGCCGTCGCTCCAGTCCCCGTACCACTGGTTCTGGCATTGAGTCGCTCGGCCGACGTGACGACGCGCAAACCCTCTGCGACCGTCCAGCCATTGCGCAAACCGATTGCGTTCTGTATCTCCTTGCCTGATCCCCCATCTCGGATCCGGTACTCGGAGAACAAAGATCCATCCTGGACATACTGCGTATCAACACCCGCAACAAAGGTGGTGGCGGGTGCGCCCGTACCGAATCCGTACTGCCCGGTGAAGGAACGCGAGTACTCTTGCCGAGCGTAGATGCGCGTCCTCGGCGCGACCGCCCAGTCAGCCCCAACGCGGTACAGGTTCGTGCCACCCGCTGTCCCAAATTCACGGCCATACTGACCCGTCATGCTCACGGTCGGAATAGGCCGGTAGTTCACAGTGCCACTAAGAGTAGTCCGCTCAACACCGACTACGTTGTCTCTACCCTCTTCTCGCTGTACCTCGGCTCCAAGTGTCAGGTTCTCAAGCGGCCGGTAGCTGAGGCGCCCGAATACTGCCGTCCGGCTGAGACCGGTGCCCGCCGTGGCCGCCTGGGTGATGGAGCTTGGGGTACAGACAATCGGCTGGCCAGTCGCTGCATTGATCAACTGATTGCCGACCTGATTGATACCAAAGCCGGCGTTGAATGCGCCAATGCTGGTTGCCGTAGCCGTTGTGTCGCAATTGGCTGCGGTCACCCCCACGGCAGGCGTGGTCGTCTGGTTCACATAGCGGACACCACCACCGATGCTCAGGTTTGGCGTCAACCGCAGATCAGCACTCAGGGAACCTGCCGTGCGGTCGATGCTGTTGAGGCGGTCCTGGGTTTTCTGCAACTCCCCCTGGGTGCTCACGGTCTCACTGAGCCGAACAGCCCCCTGCACCCCCACATCGGTACGCCCCGCGGTGTAACCCGACGATGGGTTGATGAAGCCGTTGTCCGAACGTGTCCAGAAGGCCCTACCGCGCGAGTTGCTGTCCGAATGGCGCAGTTCCACCCGAGCTGCATTGCCTTGCACGGTTCCAACCGTATTGTTCAGACCAGGAGTGTTGTTCAGGTTGAACGCACTGCCGGTATTGCCCGTATTGATCAGACTGCTGGTGCGCGCCACCTCGGCTAGCACCTCTGTCGTCTGGGATAGGCGCAGCCGCAGGTTGAGCCCCTGCACCTGATACGGATTCGCCGGGTTCTCGTCTTTCGCGATCGAGCCACCGATGGTCAGAGAGTCCGTGACCTTCAGCGCGACATCGCCGCCAGCCACATAAAAAGGGCGGCCACCGCTAGAGATCTCATACGTGACCCGAATCGTCACCGGATTGAGTTGATCATCCAAGCTGGGCACTGGTGCCCGAAACATCAGCTGACCCGAGAATGGCTCAAACTCATAATCCGCGCCGCGTGCAAGCTGACTTTGCTTGATGATCAGAGACCGGTTGAAGCGGTCCCGCACCAGCAACTCGACCTTCTCTGTACCCGCGACTCCGTTCGGATTTGAAAGGGCGTAGGGCCCCGAAACGCCGCGAGCGGGAAACTCATCAACAATCTGGCGAAAATTCTGCTGCGAGACAAACGCGTTGGCAGTGACACGCCCCTCGTCGTAACGCCCTCGAATACCAGGCAGGGAGCGGTTGTAGGCCGATAGTTGTCGGGCTGGGTTGCCGTCCTGAGTCGTGAAATCGCCCAAAAGGAGGAAGTTACGTCCTCTGTCGAGGCGTACAAACAAGCGCATCGATGACACTGCATCAACGCCGCGCAAGCTCGAATCGCCATAGACTGGGTAAAACGCGTTGGGGTCGATGTCCCGCATGAAACGCGTAAAGGGCGGCAAATCACTGTCGTACCGCAAGGTCAGAAGGTAGTCACCCTTGACTTTGCCCTTGAGGTACAGCGCCCCACGCGCACCAACCTGTCCACGCCCTCCAGCGAAGTCGCGACTGAAACTCGTGATCTCGCGGTCGAACGCATCGTTCTCGCGAATCGGAAGAATTCTTCTGGGATCAAAACGGTCCTGGCGGGCCCGAGCCTCCAGAACCCCCACCACGATCATGTCTCGCAACTCTGGCTGATAGCGAACGATCGTGTCTTGCGCTCGGCCCCGCACACTCACACGCAGCAATACATCGCCCGCTTGGAATGGGGCGATCAAGTCAAAGCCCAGTTCGCCTCTGATAGCGACCGTCTGGACGCCGGGAGTTACGCGGTCGATATCACCACGATCAGCACCTGACTCCGAGGTCGCTCGTCCTGGCAACAGAATGCGGGCGCCGCCATTGACCTCAATGGTCACATCGACATCCTGCGTGACCGGAAAACCTTGCCGGTTAAGAAGCAGCACACGCACAGGAGTACGTTGAGTGCCATCCGCGGGAATGTTGTCTGTCGCCACCCTGACGCGGATCTCGTCCACTACGGCATTCACCCGCTCGGCCAAGGTGTTGTACGGTCGTGGGCCGATACCCGGCATTCCGCCCGACTCAAACAGGCTGCGGCCATCCGTTGCGGGAGACGACCCACTTGGCAAACGAGGCGGCGGTTCGTCCGCACTGGTCGGGGCGTTCACGCCTCCCGCCGCTACCTGTGACCAAGCAGGCATGGACATGAGCGGCTGCGCCATGGCCAATGCAAGGCATAAAGGCCTGGCTGCGGGCATCCCGCGGGGCTTACGCGACCGCAGCTGAACGGGATGAATTGAACGCCTGCTCATGTTGCTTGTGGATCAACTAGCCGGCACGGCCCCTGCGTCCGGCGCAGGTAAAGGAGCGGTCAGAGCCCCACCAGGCGGCGCAGCGGGAGAGATTGCATCAGCCGGGCGAGGTTCCGGCAAGATCTGCTGGATCGGCCGCTGAGGATTCTGGTTCTGAATGCGGAATGGTTCACGAGTTGCCTCAGTCTGAGGAGACTGAACACCGCCCTGGGCACGGCGTGCCTTCACTTGATCCAGGACTTCCGGCGAGCACGAGCCCTCGATAAAGTCTGCGCGGAACATCTCGCCGCCACGGATGTCGATGAACAAACTGTCCCCGACGCCGGCATTCCTGTTGCTGGAGGGGACGAGTCGAGAGCCCTGCGGCATGGTCCGCCGATCAACACGCAGGACGTGAGTACGCGGCGTGACACCACAAATGCTGTACTTGCCTTCACTGTCCGTGATGATGAAGGTACCGTCTTGCATCTGAAGTCGTACCGCGGGAATCCCAAGCTCATTCGAACCGCCTGACGTCGACTGCACCCCATCACCGTCGCAGTCTATGAACACCTTGCCGATGATGCAGCCCTCATCGGTGAACACCCCAGCAGTTACCCGAACACGGAAGCTCGCAAGATTGGAGGCGGTTGAACCAGCACCGTTATCGAAGAAGCCCTGAGCCCGGTTGATGCCATCGCCCTGGGCTGAGCCAACGCCCAGACGAACAAAATAGGTCAGCACTGCCGTCTCACGCGCGGCGATAGTGCCAATGGTGTAAGTCAGTCGACCGGTCACCCCACCGGAAGGATCCGTCAACACGCGAACCGCCGCTGAGCCATTCTGCAAACGGGCCGTACCCGGGATGTAGCGGAAACCGGCAGGCAAGATGTCAACGAGACTGACGTTGTTGATCGGTATGGCGATGGTGTTCTGGAGTCGGATCGTGTACTGAACAGAGTCGCCCAACTCCGCGACCGTCTTGTCGCCAACCTTGTTGATCAGCAGGGCGCCTGAACCCACGGGATCTAGTGGGATATGGTTGTTGAACACCTCACCCACGAGCACACCGCCTGCGCCCAGCACGAAATCGAAGCTCAGGTAGTACTGGGTACCCACCGGGCCAATCGCTTCGCCAGGGTTCAACGCACGTCCGCCCGTGATTCCGACGCCAGGCTGCACTGCCTGCGGTTGCACATTGATGAATCGATCGGTCAATAGCGTCCCTTGGGGAGCGATCACCCCGCCCTGCACCGCGTTCGGTGCAAGGTACCCAGCTGGGGGTGTCACTTGGAG
>CAZRRW010000206.1:0-4053 GCA_964602505.1 uncultured Burkholderiaceae bacterium | reverse complement strand
CGATTCCAACAAGGATGGCGGCTTTTTCACCAGCAAGTGGGAGCTGTACCGCGCGTCAACCGCGCTGGCGGCCCTGTTTGACGCGCTGCCCGGCGTGCGGCTGCGGCTGTTCCATGGCCGAGGCGGCACCGTGGGCCGTGGCGGGGGCCCAAGCTTCGATGCCATCCTGGCACAGCCCCCAGGCACCGTGCGCGGGCAAATCCGGCTGACCGAGCAGGGCGAGGTGATTGCCAGCAAGTACGCCAACCCGGCCATCGGGCGCAACCTCGAAACCCTGGTCAGTGCCATGCTGGAGGCCACGCTGCTGCCACATGCGCCCCCGCCAGCTGCATTTACCGACATGGCCCAGCGCTTGTCTGAAGCCAGCATGGCCGCCTACCGGGGCCTGGTCTACGACACCCCGGGATTTGTGGACTTCTTCTTCTCCGCCACACCGATCCGCGAGATCGCCGAGCTCAACATCGGCTCACGGCCTGCCGCGCGGCCAAAGCTTGGGCAGGACGGCAAGCCGCGCCGTGCGATCGAGGACTTGCGCGCCATCCCATGGGGCTTTTCCTGGGGTCAGAGCCGCATCACCCTGCCGGGCTGGTTTGGCCTTGGCTCTGCCGTGGCCAGCGTCACCAGCGGGCGGGGCGCCCAAGAGGCGCGGGCGCTGCTGAAGCGCATGCATCGCGAATGGCCCTTCTTTCGCACGCTGCTGAGCAACGTCGACATGGTGATGGCCAAGAGCGACTTGGTGCTGGCCGCACGCTATGCCGCTTTGGTGGAGGACACCGCGCTCTCGCGCCGGGTGTTCGCCGCCATCCAGACGGAGTGGGACTTGACCAGCAAGGCGCTGGCGATGATCACGGGGCAAAAGAAACGCCTGGCCACCAACCCCACGCTGGCCCGCAGCATCGAGCACCGCTTCCCCTACATCGACCCGCTGAACCACCTGCAGGTCGAGCTGATTCGCCGACACCGGGCCCGGGAAGCCAGTGCGCGCCGCCGGGATGACGGCACCAGCGACCGTGCAAAGCGAGGCATCCACCTCAGCATCAACGGCATTGCTGCCGGTCTGCGCAACAGCGGCTAGGGGCGGCGGGCAGGCCGGTTCAGGCGCCTTTCTTGAGCGCGGCTCGCACCGCCGACAGTTGCCGCCGCGACACGGGCATGCCGTCAGCCAGCCCAGCCACGCGCAGAACCCAGGCGTCGCCCCCGTCTCCCGGCTCGGCCTCACCTTGCCCTGGGTCGGCGCGCTCCAGCGACCGGACATGGGCCACCGACACCAGGGTGTTGCGGTGGATGCGCAGGAACCGGGCCCCGAAGCGGGCCTCGATCTCGGCCAACGACTGGTCGATCAGATAGTCACGGCTCGGCGTCCGTACCGTGACGTATTTCAGTTCGGCGCGCAGGCACCTCACCTCATCCAGGGGCACCCGGGTCACGCTACCGCGCTCAGTGACGCTGAGGAACGCGTCCGCATCGACACCCTTGGCCTGGGACGCCCTGGCCAGCGCCGCCTGTGATGCAAGTGCCTCCAGACAGCGCTGGAGGGCATCGCGAAGCCGCTCCAGGCGCACGGGCTTGGTGAGGTAGTCAAGCGCCCGCAGTTCAAACGCGCGCGCTGCGTGCTCCGAATGGGCCGTGACGAACACCACCAGCGGACGGCCGCTGGCCTGCAGCTCACCCGCCAGGGCCAGCCCGCTGGATGTGGCCGGGTCCTTGCCAGGCATGGAGATGTCCAGGAGCAGCGCGTCGGGTTGCAGGGCCTCGATCTGCTGACGGGCCAGCGCCACCGACGCGGCCTCACCCACCCAGACCACGGGCAGGGCAGGTGCGCCGTCGGGTGGGTTGGCGCAGTCGTTCAGCAAGGTGTGCAAGCGAAGACGGGCCATTGGCTCGTCGTCGACCACCAGGACCTTCAGGAGCGGCGCGGGGGAGTCCATGCGTCAGTTCAATCCAGGGGCACAGCCAGGCGCACCCGCCAGACCAGGCGTCCTTGCTCCTCGGATTCGCCGGCCGAAAACTCGGCCTGCACGTCGTGCAGGAGCTGCAGCCGCTCGCGCACGTTGGCCAGGGCAATGCCATGGCCGGCACTGGCTGCCTGTGTCCGAAACGGCAGCGGGTTGCTGATGTCCACCACCGCACGCCCCAGGGACCGGCTGGTTTGGATCCGCAGCGTGCCCCCTGCAGGCAAGGCCTCAATGCCGTGGCGAATGGCGTTTTCCACCAGCGGCTGCAGCACCAGGGGCGGCAACCGCGCCCGGCCCACCGTCTCGTCCAAGGCCCACTCGATCTTCAGCCGGTCGCCGAACCGCAACTCCTCGATGGCCAGATAGCGCCGCGCCAGCGCCAGCTCGCTGGCCAGGCTGACCGGAGCGGCCATGGCCTTGTCTGGCGCCTCCAAGGCGGCACGAAACAGCTCCGACAAGTCCTCCAGCACACGCTCGGCCCGCGCCGGGTCATGCCGCACCAGGGCCACCGCCGTGTTCAGGGCGTTGAACAGGAAGTGGGGGCGGATGCGAGCCTGAAGCTCCGCCACCCGCGCCACGGTGCTGGCAGGCATCACCGCCCGGGCACGCCAGCGCAGAGCCGTGTGCAGCGACAGGGCCATCACCCCACCGGCCAGGCCCGCAGCCAGCCATGCCGACGGGTCTTGCCAACGGGCATCGAAGGCCAGCACCACCAGCCCATGCCCGTACAGCGCTGCCAGCGCGCCAGCGCCAGCCAGGCAGGTGCGCTGCACCGCCAGTGGCAGGCGCGCCAGACGGTACCTGGCCGCGCACACCACCACGAGCCACGCCGCCAGGGCCGCCATCGCGGCGGCCGACGCCACGCCAGCCCGGGTCAGCCACTCCAGCCAGCCGTGCACGCCCACGCCGCTGGCGGCGACCACCAGGCCCAGGACGCTCGCCACGCACAGCAGCGCGAGGCCCGGGCGGCACACCTCCAGCGCAGCCAGCGAGGTGGCCCATTGCGCGGGATCGTCTGGTGCTGCGTGTGGTGACGCCGCGTCCGCCCCGCCCCGTGCGGACAGGGCGAGCACCGAGTCCGCAAAGCGCGAGGTGCCGTCGGCAGAGGAGGGGGTCATGGGAAAATCATACACAGATGAGCTCGCCCACGCCCCCCACCCCCTCACCGGTTGGCCAGCTGGCCAACAAGTCGCAAGGCTGGTCTGCCTTGTTCACCGAGCCCGTGAGCGACTTGGTCAAGCGCTACACCGCCAGCGTGTTCTTCGACAAGCGCCTGTGGCGCGCCGACATCCAGGGCTCGCTGGCCCATGCCGAGATGCTGGCGGCCCAGGGGGTCATCAGCGCGTCAGATCTTGCCAGCATCCAGCGCGGCATGGCCCAGATCACCGCCGAGATCGAGGCGGGGCATTTCGAATGGCAGCTCGACCTGGAAGACGTGCACCTCAACATCGAGGCGCGGCTCACCCACCTGGTGGGTGACGCGGGCAAGCGCCTGCACACCGGGCGCAGCCGCAACGACCAAGTTGCCACCGACGTGAGGCTGTGGCTACGTGGCGAGATCGACCTGCTCAGTGGCCTGCTCACCGAGCTTCAGCGGGCTCTGGTCAAGGTGGCCAAGGCGAATGTGCACGTCATCCTGCCGGGCTTCACCCACCTGCAGGTGGCCCAGCCGGTGAGCTTTGCCCACCACCTGCTGGCCTATGTGGAGATGTTTGCCCGCGACGCCGAGCGCCTGGCCGACGTGCGCCGGCGCACCAACCGCCTGCCCCTGGGCAGCGCCGCACTGGCCGGCACCACCTACCCGCTGGACCGTGCCGCCGTGGCGCGTGCTCTGGGCATGGTGGACGAGCGGGGGGAGCCGGCCCTGTGCCAGAACAGCCTCGACGCGGTGAGCGACCGCGACTTCGCCATCGAGTTCACCGCCGCGGCGGCCCTGGTGATGGTGCACATCAGCCGCCTGAGCGAAGAGATCATCATCTGGATGAGCCAGAACTTCGGCTTCGTGAAGGTGGCCGACCGATTCACCACCGGCTCGTCCATCATGCCGCAGAAGAAGAACCCCGACGTGCCCGAGCTCGCCCGCGGCAAGACCGGCCGC
>CAZRRW010000205.1:0-4123 GCA_964602505.1 uncultured Burkholderiaceae bacterium | reverse complement strand
TGTAGCCACCGCGTAGCTGCGCCAAACCTCTCCAACGCAGGAGTACCGGCAGCAGCACCGCCACCACTACCTGCACAGACCGATCAAGATCTTGACGCCCCTGCCCAGTTGAAGAAATCTGCGTTCGAGGGGGGTTGTTTTGCGGGCGACCTCAGGCAATCTGACGGCATGAACACGTCTTCCCGTGCCCGCCGCCGCAGCCCAGCCCGCCCGGAGATGCCCGTGGCGCACAGTCCCAGTGCTCTCATCTCCCCTCGTCTGTTGCCGACTGGCTGCCCCTTCCAGGTGCTGGTGATTCAGTTGCCTGCTCGGTTCGACGACCCCGCAGCGCAGGACGCCCTGCTCGAGCGGATGGGCCGCCACTGCGTGCCCTTGGAGGTCGGCTATGCCGTCGGGCGGCAAAGGTCTGGTCAGAGGGGGCAGCGGATAGGCCCTCCGGCAGGCGCTCGCACAAACCCTCGTGGAGGGCGTCATGAGGGCCGTCAGCGTGGGCCCTGGATGGCCTCCCTATGGATCCCCGGGAGTGTCAGCAAAGCTGCCCTGACGCGATTGCTCAAGGCCTTGGCGGTGGACGATGCGAACGCACAGTGGACACCACTACCGCCCGAGGCCTGCATGCCGCTGGACCCTGTCCAGGAGGCTTGGCTGAGCCAGCTGGTCCAGCGGTTCGAGGCGATCCAGGAGCACCTCTTTCGCCTGAAGGCCTAGCGGCCGGTGCGAAGCCGTCACACCTGGGGCCAAGCCAGCCTAGGCTGTTGGCTGTGCCGCACGGATTGGCCGCAGGACGCCCGATAGGAGCGCAAGCCCGGCGCATCAGGCCGATGCGCCGGGCGTGACCTCAGCCGCCGAAGGGGGCGATGGCCTGGATGGCACCAGGGACGAAGCGCTGAATCAGCGAGGGGTTCGTCACGCTCACCGTGAAGAAGGTGCCGTCCTGGCGCCGTTCGATCCAGTAGCAGCCCGACTCGGAGGCAAACAGGCCGGGAAACTGCACGCAGAACCGGTCGTCGCCTTCAAACCGCCAAGAGCCCTGCAGAGCGCGCATGTTGAAGGACGACGCTTGAGCGAAGACGCGGCCATCCTCCCGAAAGTCCAGCAGGATCGTGGTGGCCATCCGCTGGGTGGTGAAGCGCCGTTCCTTGACCAGGCCCTGCATCTCCGCCCCGCTCAGCCTGACCCGGGGCAGGTTGGCCACCGCCGGGTCTTCCGGTGGGGTGGAGGCACAGCCGGCTAGCAAGGCGGCGGTGGTCACAAGGGTCAACAGACCCAAACTGGCTCGTTGCATCATGAGATCAAGGCTCCTTTGAATCGATGCGGGGGTGGGTGAACAGGCGAGTCAGGGCACATCCGGGATGGACGCCAAATGCTGGCGGCATCAGCTGCCCGGCTGGATGGCGCCCACATTGATGCGCTGCACGCTGTTGGGGTTGGCCGACTCTCGGCCAAACAAGGCCCCGTCGGTTCGCTGCTCCACGGTGAAGCAACCGTTGTTGGGGGAGAAGCGCCCAGGCCACTGCAGGCAGACCTCATGGCGGTCACTGATCCACCAGCGGCCCTGATCCGCCGCGTTACCAAAGCCGGTGGCCACCCGGCCGAAGACGATGCCGTCGGCGCGGAAGTCCGCCTGCACCAGAAACCCCATCCGCACCGAGCTCATGCGCTGACCCACGATCAGGGTGCGCAAGGCCTCCCCGGTGACCTGGGTGCGCGGCAGATTGGCCACCGCCGGGTCTTCTGGTGGGGTGGAGGCACAGCCCACCAATGCCGACAACACCGCGGCCACGCCGAAGCCGCCAACAAGGCGGGTCCAAACCGGTGTGCGATTCATGCTCCTCATCAAAGCTCCTGTTTCAAGAACAGACCCCACGGTCTGCCAATCCAGTCTGCGCCTCATCCCCCACTAAACAAGCCCCGTCCGGTGCCAACACCGACATTGCCTTGAAGTGGGGGAGTCACAAGCCCGGCGCAAAGGGCGGTGACCGTCAACCGATGGGGCTTACTCCACCGCGATCTCGGCCACCACTTGCCCGCCACCTGCCGGGCTGGTGGCCCGAAGCCTGCCGTCGGCCGCCCGTTCGATGAAGAAGCAGCCGGAGTCCTGGCGCATCACCTGCCACTGGACACACAGCTGATTGCGTTCGTTGACGCTGTAGCTGCCGGTGTCTGACTGCGGGAAGTTGGCGGGTCGCCCGTAGACCACCCCACCGCTGCGAAAGTCCAGGGCGATTTGCATGCCGTCGGCGCGCCTGAACGACCAGCGCTTGCCTGCGGTCAAGGCGTCGATGTCGGCTCGGCTCAAGGGGCCAGCCGCCACGGCGGGCGCAGGGGAGGTGGCGGCAGGTGCCTGTGCGAAGGTGACGGCAGCAAAGGTAGCCAGGGCCGAGGCGACTGCGATCAGGCCAAGGGGCTTAGCAAGGCGGCGTAGCGTCATGCGAGGCGTCTCCACGGGTGTAAATGTATGAATGGGAGTGTGTATGAATGATCATACATTCCTAACCATGCGGGGATGCCCGCCAAACCGCTTTCCCTTGCCCGCGCCTTGGGGATGCGCATCAAGCAGCTGCGCGCCGAACGCGGCATGACGCAGGAGGATCTGGCGGAGGCAACGGGGCTGTTTCGCACCTACATGTCGCGGGTGGAAGCGGGCGCGGCCAACCCAACGCTGTCGGTGCTGGAGGCGATTGCCAAGGCCCTGGGGGTAACCCCGGCGGGCTTGCTGGAGCCGCCCGACCTGAGCCTTGGGGTGGTGAGGGTCAAGGCGCAGGTGCCCCTGTCGCGTGGGCGGGTGAAGCGCTAGCGCAGGCTGCAGGCCGTCAGAGCTACCGCCTCTCGGCTCGATAGTCCCACGGCGCCACCGCATTCGGATCGCTAAACACTCCCCGCCGATTGGCCCGTGCCAACCCGTCGGCCGCATTGTCACCCTCGCGCTCAGCTGCTGAGTATTCATCGGCGTGCCACCTTTAGTCGTCTAGTCGCTCGCTCATCGGCTCCTAAAGCCGTAGCGACTCCTTCGCAGGGTCGGACGGCTTGAGCCGGCCTTCCAATCAACCTTGCGCCTGTGGGGATAACCACTAAGCACGGCGCGAGGAAGCCGTCATTGCGTGTCGCCTAGAAGCAAGAGCTGCCTCTTCACGCCAGCGCGCCGGAGCTGACGCTGCTGGACAAAGCCACTGGGCGGGTGTTGTTGTTCTTCAAGTAGCCGAACGACAAGCAGGCCAAGCTGGTGCCGGAGATCACCTTGGGCAAGGACGGCAACCGCCTGGTCACGGGCACGCTGATTGATCCGTCGGGCCTGCGCCAGGCGGACTACCAAGTGCTCGATGGGGAGTGGCAATGAGGGGGAGGGTTGCGCGGGCAGGAGTCGAACCTGCATCAAGCCAGCCGGAGCCGACCCCTTTGCCGGTAGGTAACCGCGCGATTCAAGTGTACGCCCAATGATCGACGCCCGCATCGAGTACCGCCCGGTGATTGACGGCCTGCGCCGCGCGGCCGCCGAAATGCGCAACAGCGCACCGCTCATGCGCAGCGTGGCGGGCACGATGTTCGCGGCGGTTGAGCAGAACTTCGCCGAAGAGGGCCGCCCGAAGTGGCTGGAGCTATTCACGCCGACGCCTGTGGGCCACACTCCCCGAAGAGCTCACGCGGCCCATGGAAACTCGGTTCATCCCCACGCCTGCGGGGGACACTATCTCGCAAACTCCGTTAACATTCGACTGCGCCTTGAGAGTCGGGCAAATCGGTTTCCGACGCGCCGCTACCGTCCCCGGCAGAGACGCCATGTGAGAGCGCCACGCATCGACGTGGAAGCCGTCTCACCGGGGCGCATTGCGGTTCATCCCCACGCCCGTGGGGAACACATGCGGGCGCATTCTTCCAACGTGCGTTCGCACGGTTCATCCCCACGCCCGTGGGGAACACCTCAGCATGGAGCCGCTGCTGGGGCCGGTGGACGGTTCATCCCCACGCCCGTGGGGAACACATCAAGGCAGCCGCCGCTTGCGGGCTTGCATCCGGTTCATCCCCACGCCCGTGGGGAACACGCCAAAACGGACGCCCACAGCCGCCCCGAACGGGTTCATCCCCACGCCCGTGGGGAACACACTGCCTGCCGATATACAAAAAC
>CAZRRW010000204.1:0-4138 GCA_964602505.1 uncultured Burkholderiaceae bacterium | reverse complement strand
TGACCTGCTCGTTCAGGTAGTACTCGCGCTGGCTCTTCTCCATCTGGCGCTTGACGCGGCCCCGGATCTTCTTCTCGACCTGAAGGATGTCGACTTCCCGTTCCAGTTGCTCCAGCAGGTTCTCCAGCCTCTTGGCGACATCCAGCACGTCGAGCACCGCCTGCTTGTTCTCGAGCTTCAGGGGAAGATGCGCGGCAATCGTGTCCGCCAGGCGGCCAGGATCGTCGATCCCGGATATGCTGGTCAGGATCTCCGGGGGAATCTTCTTGTTCAGCTTGACGTACTGGTCAAACTGGCTCACCACCGAGCGACGCAGGGCCTCTACCTCGGGCGACCCCAGGCCCTCTGGCTGGAGGGGGATCACATCCGCGTGGAAGTAGTCTTCTCCCTCGGTCACGGTCGTCGCACGAGCGCGCTGCGCGCCCTCTACGAGCACCTTCACCGTGCCATCTGGGAGCTTGAGCATCTGGAGAACGCTGGAGACGCAACCAATCTCGAACAAGTCATCTGGCTTGGGTTCGTCCTTGGCTGCCGTCTTCTGGGCAATCAGCATGATGTGCCGCCCCTTCTCCATGGCGGCCTCCAGTGCCTTGATGGACTTGGGGCGCCCCACAAAAAGCGGGATGACCATGTGAGGAAACACAACCACGTCACGCAACGGCAACAGTGGAAGGTTGACAGACTCGCTGGGCAGCAGGGTTTGTGACATGAGGGCTCTTTCGCTTGGTCAGCTGTGCCCTTGAAGCAAACGACTCTACGCGTTCGCCGTCTTGGGCTTGTCTTGGTACACCAGCAGGGGCTTGCCGCCTTCGTGAACGGTGTGTTCGTCCACCACCACTTTCTCGACGCCCTGCAGACCTGGCAACTCGTACATGGTGTCGAGCAAAGTTTGTTCAAGGATGGAGCGCAATCCGCGGGCGCCAGTCTTGCGAGCCAGTGCCTTGCGCGCGATCGCAGCGAGTGCCGGGCGACGAACCTCCAGCTCCACGCCGTCCATCGAGAACATCTTCTGGTACTGCTTGACCAAGGCGTTGCGGGGCTCGGTCAGGATCTGGATCAGGGCGTCCTCGTGCAGTTCCTCAAGAGTTGCCACCACTGGCAAGCGCCCGACGAGCTCTGGGATCAGCCCGAACTTGATGAGATCCTCAGGCTCCACCTCCCTGAACAGGGTGCTGAGATCCTTGTCGGACTTGGCTTGCACTGAGGCCGAGAAGCCAATGCCTGACTTCTCCGTGCGATCCCGGACTACTTTGTCCAGACCCGCAAATGCCCCGCCGCAGATGAACAGGATGTTCGTGGTGTCGACTTGAAGGAAGTCCTGGTTGGGGTGCTTGCGCCCACCCTGGGGCGGTACGCTGGCCATCGTGCCCTCAACCAGCTTCAGCAACGCCTGCTGGACACCCTCGCCAGACACGTCTCGCGTAATCGACGGGTTGTCGCTCTTGCGCGAGATCTTGTCGATCTCGTCGATGTAGACGATGCCTTGCTGAGCCTTCTCGATGTCGTAGTTGCAGTTCTGCAGCAACTTCTGGATGATGTTCTCGACGTCTTCACCAACGTAACCGGCTTCCGTGAGCGTGGTGGCATCTGCCATCACAAAAGGCACGTTGAGCATGCGAGCCAAGGTCTGCGCCAACAAGGTCTTGCCTGAGCCGGTGGGCCCCACCAGAAGGATGTTGCTTTTCGACAGCTCCACCTCGTCCTTCTTGGCCTTGTCCTTGTGCCTGAGCCGCTTGTAATGGTTGTAGACAGCAACACTCAGGATGCGCTTGGCGGCCTCCTGACCAATCACATAGTTGTCCAGGATCGCCTTGATCTCGCTGGGTACAGGCAAGCCGGTGGCCGCTCTGGACTTGTCATCGGCTTCGGTGATCTCGTCACGAATGATCTCGTTGCACAACTCGATGCACTCGTCACAGATGAAAACCGACGGGCCAGCGATCAGCTTCTTGACCTCATGCTGGCTCTTCCCGCAGAAGGAGCAGTACAGCACCTTTTCGCCAGAAGCGCCCTTCTTCTCTGCCATGGTTGATCAGCTCAGGTTGCGTGATTTGTTCGACACACTGGGCCCATCATAAAGGACTCGCCAGCCTTGGCGCGTGCAGCTTCGCCAGGTCACTCAGCGCTTCTCGATCACCTTGTCGACCAAGCCGTATTCCTGCGCCTCGGAGGCCGACATGAAGTAGTCACGCTCCACGTCCTTTGCGATCTTCTCAACGGGCTGGCCAGTGCGGTCCGCAAGAATCTTGTTGAGCTGCTCACGGGTCTTGAGTATCTCGCGAGCATGAATCTCGATGTCAGTGGCCTGCCCCCGGGCCCCGCCCGAGGGCTGATGGATCATGATGCTGCTGTTTGGCAGCGAAAACCGCTTGCCCTTGGCACCAGCGGCCAGAAGAAAAGCGCCCATGCTGGCAGCCATCCCCGTGCACAGAGTCGACACATCCGGCTTGATGAAGTTCATGGTGTCGAAGATGGCCAACCCCGCGCTGACAGATCCGCCTGGCGAGTTGATGTAAAGCGAAATGTCCTTGTCCGGGTTCTCGCTTTCCAGAAACAACAGTTGCGCCACGATCAGATTGGCCATGTGGTCCTCTACAGGTCCCACCAGAAACACCACACGCTCCTTGAGCAAGCGCGAGTAGATGTCATACGCCCGCTCACCCCTGCCAGACTGCTCAATGACCATCGGCACCATGCCGAGGCCTTGCGTGTCGAGAGCGCCTTGCCCGCTTGACTTGCCAAACTCCATATGTGGCTCCATTCGAGTCGTGATGTCGTGTGGTGGATTGTGATGGCGCGTCTTCGCGACCCCGCTACAGGGTCGGTCAGGAGGCCATCAATTCATCAAAAGCCACCGACTTGTCGGTCACTTTCGCCTTCGCCAACACGTAGCTGGTGACGTTGTTCTCCAAAACAATGGCCTCCACTTCTGCCAGGCGCTGCTGGTCCCCGTAGTACCAGCGCACCACGTCCTGCGGCTTCTCGTAGCTGGCAGCCAACTCCTCGATATGGGCTCGGATCTGCTCAGGTTTGGCGTGGAGATCGTGGGCCTTGACCAGTTCGGCCACAACCAAGCCCAGGCGGACACGTTTCTCCGCCTGCGGCGTGAATAGCTCAGATGGAATGGGGGCCTTGTCGGCATCCTTGACACCACGCTGCTTCAAATCGGCACGTGCCTGTGCAACCAGACGCTCGGTCTCGTTGTCAACAAGCGCCTGAGGGATGTCTAACGTGGCCGCCTTCGACAAAGCATCCATCACAGCAGCCTTGTTGCGAGCCATGACGCGGAACTTGACTTCGCGCTCCAGGTTCCTCTTGATGTCGGTGCGCAAGGCCTCAAGGCTCCCATCGCCGATGCCGAGACCCTTGGCGAACTCGGCGTCCACCTCTGGCAAATGGGCCCACTTGACCTCCTTCACCGTGATCATGAAGTCGGCTTGCTTGCCCGCCACGTCCTTGCCATGGTAGTCGTCCGGAAACTTCAGGGGGAAGGTCTTCCGGTCGCCCGCCTTCATGCCCGTTACGGCAGCCTCGAACTCGGCCAGCATCTGGCCTTCGCCCAGTATGAAGCTGAAGTCCTGGGCCGCTCCACCCTGGAAGGCCTCGCCGTCAATCTTGCCCTCGAAGTCAATGGTGACCTGGTCTCCCTCCTGGGCCTCGTTGCCACCGGTCTGCGCCGCGTCGCCGTGTGATTCGCCACGGGGATGAAAATGACGGCGCTGCTTGCGAAGAATGTCGATCGTCTTGTCAATCGCTGCGTCAGTCACTTCTGACTGAATTCGCTCCACCTCAGCCAGCGACAGGTCGCCGATATCGACTTCCGGATAGACCTCAAACTCGGCATCGAAGGCCAGATGCCCCTCTGCAGCCTCCTGCTTCTGGGTGAGCTTGGGGGCCCCCGCAATGCGCAGCTTGGCTTCCGTTGCCGCCCGGCTGAAGGCCTCCCCTACTTTGTCGTTCATGACCTCATACTCGACGGAATAACCGTATCGCTGGGCCACGATGGACATGGGCACCTTGCCTGGGCGAAAGCCATCCGCCTTGACAGTGCGTGCCAGGCGCTTGAGCCGCGACTCCACCTCTTGCCGCATACCGTCAGTGGGCACCGTCAGGGTGATCTTGCGCTTGAGCTTCTCGA
>CAZRRW010000203.1:0-4155 GCA_964602505.1 uncultured Burkholderiaceae bacterium | reverse complement strand
ACGAAAGTGAATCGCTGATAAATGCCGTCAAGCATGAACGAGCCAAAGCGACTGTCAGGCTCGAACCAAAACGGTATGTGACCGGCTGACCCCTTGCTTGGTAGGGTCACGCTGACACACAAGGTCACCGGCAGAAAGGCGAGACCCTCCCGATCCGTGCTCCCTGCACGGAACAAGGTAAGCCCATAACGGAGTCGATCACCCGCAAGGGATGACTGACCAACATGGTTGTAAGATCATGCGCATCTGTTGTGGGTAAGGGATAGCGGAAAAAGCGAAGGCTGGGCTGTAATCGCTCAGATAGGGGATGAAATGATCGCCCCGACCCGAAAGGGTGCTGACTTCCGTTTGGTGGTCTGTCGCGAGACAGGCTTAAAACTTATCCCCCGAAGGGTGACTATGCCCCTCGGGGCAGATGTCCATCCCTCGGGATCGGGCGGGCGTAGCTCAATGGCAGAGCAGAGGCTTCCCAAGCCTATGACGAGGGTTCGATTCCCTTCGCCCGCTCCAAATCAACGGAGGTTGATATGGACGCAAGCGATTGCGATGTTGCCTCCACCAACTGGACGCACTGGCACGGCATACCGTGGCAGGACGCGCACCAAGTGGTTGGTAGGTTGCAGGCAAGAATCGCGAAAGCAGCAAAGGCGGACGATTGGCGCAATGTCAAACGTCTGCAAAAGCTCCTCACCCGCGCTACCAGCGCGAAAGCGCTGGCAGTCAAGCGGGTCACCGAGAACCGAGGTTGCAAGACCCCGGGCATCGATCGGCAAACATGGAGTACCCCGGACGACAAGTGGCAGGCGGTCGGCACCTTGCACCGCAAGGGCTACACGCCGCAGCCACTGCGAAGGGTCTACATCCCAAAAGCAAATGGTGACAGGCGCCCACTAGGCATCCCCACCATGCGCGACCGGGCCATGCAAGCGCTGCATCTGCTGGCGCTTGACCCAGTTGCCGAGACAACCGGAGACACCCACTCTTACGGCTTCCGCCGAGCGCGCTCTACGGCTGATGCAATCGAACAAGTGCGTAACGCACTTGGACGAAAGCACTCGCCCAAATGGGTTCTAGAGGGGGACATCAAAGGATGTTTCGACAACATCAGTCACGACTGGCTGCTCGCCCACGTTCCTATGGACAAAGGCGTGCTGCGCAAGTGGCTGAAAGCGGGTTACTTCGAGGGCAATACCCTCTTCCCCACCGAAAGTGGGACACCGCAGGGTGGGATCATCTCACCCGTACTAGCGAACTTGGCACTTGACGGCCTGCAACGCAAACTGGCGGCACTTTTCCGCACAGTCCGCGAGGCTAGAGCCGCCAAAGTCAACTTCGTGCGCTACGCCGACGACTTCATCATCACCGGCAGCTCGCAGGAGCTGCTGAATGACAAAGTCAAACCGCTTGTGCAGCAGTTCATGTGCGAGCGAGGGCTTGAACTCTCAGAAAAGAAGACGCTAATCACGAACGTGGTTGACGGCTTCGACTTTCTGGGCTGGACAGCCCGATGGCGCGGCGGCATGTTGCTGACTGAGCCGTCCAAGAAGAACGTCAAAAGCTTCTTGGACAAGGTGCGCGAAATACTGCGGGAAATGCGCACGGCCAAACAGGAGGACGTGATCGACAAGCTCAACCCGGTACTCCGCGGCTGGGCCAACTATCACCGAACCCAAATGGCTACGCGCATATTCGCAAAAGCCGATCACTCGATCTGGAAAGCGCTTTGGCGCTGGGCCCGCCGCCGACACCCCAACAAGGGGGAAAGGTGGATCAAGGTCCGGTACTTTCGGCGCATCAACGGTCGAGACTGGCGATTCGCCGACAAGGACAAGGTATTGCTGACCTTGGTGAGCTTCCACAAGAAGCCACACATCAAGATCGACGGTAGCCGCAATCCTTACAGCCCCGATGACGAGGACTACTTCGACACGCGCCTAGCGCGCAAGATGGCGTCTGACCTGAAGGGTCGCCGGAAGCTGGCGTGGCTGTGGTACTGGCAGGAAGGACGGTGCCCGCATTGCACTCAGAAGATCACGAAGGAAACGGGGTGGCACATCCACCACCTAACCAAGCGATCAGCAGGCGGGTCAGATCAGTTGAACAACCTTCAACTGCTACACCCCAACTGCCACAGGCAACTCCACGCCAACGAGTGAGCCAGGGGCCTGTCAAGGGCCCCGACAACTTTGCCGCGGTTACCATTGCTAGAAATGGCTGGTGACTTCAGGCTGCTTGAGCCGGATGCAGGGAAACTTGCACGTCCGGTTCTTAGGGGGGAGGGATACCGCGAGGTATCCTTCCTACCCGACTTCATACGAGGGTTCGATTCCCTTCGCCCGCTCCAGATTTCTTGGCCACCGCAGGGTGGCTTTTTCTTTTCAGGCCAAGGGCCGTTCGGCACCAAGGACATGACCGATGAGCACCCATGACAGCCCCACCGCCGTGGTGCAGCGCCAACTGGATGCCTACAACGCCCGCGACATCGAGGCCTTTGTGGCCACCTTTGCCGACGACGCCGAGCTGTTTGAGCTGGGCCAGCCAACACCCACCACGGTGGGCAAGGCGGCCATCCGCGCGCGCTACCAGGCGCTGTTTGACGCGTCGCCCCAACTGCACAGCGTGGTGGTGAACCGCACCGCGCTGGGCCAGGTGGTGGTGGACCTGGAGCAGATCACCGGGCGCAACGGCAGCCCCGAGGTGACGGAGCTGATGATGATTTTTGAGGTGCGCGGCGGGTTGATCTGCCGCGCCCACGCGGTGCGCAAGGGCTGAGCCATGGGGGAAAGACCAGAGGGGCTGGAGCACCCGCGCACCATCCGCAGCTATGTGCGCCGCACCGGGCGCGTGACCAGCGGGCAGGCCAAGGCCTTTGCAGAGCTGGGCCAGCGGTTCATCGTGCCGTATCAGCCACAGCCGTGCAGCCTGCACAGCCTGTTTGGGGAAGATGGCGCGGGGCAACTGCGTTCGCTGGTGCTGGAGATTGGCTTTGGCATGGGCGAGGCCACCGCCCAGATCGCGCAGGCCCTGCCCGGGGTGGGCTTTCTGGCGTGCGAGGTGCACGAGCCGGGCGTGGGTGCCCTGCTCAAGCGCATGGGCGACATGGGGCTTGGCAACATTCGCATCGTGCAGCACGACGCGGTGGAGGTGCTGGCGCACATGCTGGCACCGGCCAGCCTGGACGGCGTGCACATCTTCTTCCCCGACCCCTGGCACAAGAAGAAGCACAACAAGCGCCGCCTGATCCAGCCGCCCTTTGTGCAGCAACTGGTCACCCGCCTCAAGCCGGGCGGCTACCTGCATTGCGCCACCGACTGGCAGCCCTATGCCGAGCAGATGCTGGCGGTGTTGAGTGCCGAGCCTGCCTTGGCCAACACCTCGGCCCATGCCGACGGCTACGCCGACAAGCCCGACTACCGCCCCCTCACCAAGTTTGAAAACCGCGGCCTGCGCCTGGGCCACGGGGTGTGGGACCTGGTGTTCAGGCGGGTGGCCTGACGCGGCCTGCCACCAGCCAGGCCTGACGCCCATGCAGCCCCGTCACCCGGTTCACGACAAGGCGCTCGACCAGCGCGCCAAGCTGCTGTTCGGCGTGGGCGTGATCTGCGGCTTCTTCATCCTGGAGACCTTCAACGCGCACCAGCACATGCCCCACCCGGCCTCGCCCTACATCTGGGCGGCCCTGGGCAGTCTGGGCGTTGCAGCGTTCGCCTATGGGGCCTGGTGCTGGCGCAAGGCCAGGTCAAGCCCCGCGCCTGCGGCCGAGGCCCAAGACAAAGGCTAGCGGGTAGCGGGGCAGCGGCTAGGCCGCCGCCAGCCAGGGCTTGGTGGCCAGGCGCTGCGCCTCGAAGGCGCGGATCTTGTCGGCATGGCGCAGGGTGAGGCCAATGTCGTCAAAGCCGTTGAGCAGGCAGTACTTGCGGAAGGCCTGTACCTCGAAGGCCAGCTCATCACCGTCGGGCTTGAGCACGCGCTGACGCTCCAGGTCCACCGTCAGCTCATAGCCTGGAAAGGCCGCCACCTCGTCAAACAGCTTGGCCACCTGCGCGGCCGGCAGCACGATGGGCAGCAGGCCGTTCTTGAAACAGTTGTTGAAGAAGATGTCCGCAAAGCTGGGGGCAATGATGGCCCGGAAGCCGTACTGGTCGAGCGCCCAGG
>CAZRRW010000202.1:3668-4214 GCA_964602505.1 uncultured Burkholderiaceae bacterium | reverse complement strand
CGTCGGTGCGCAGTCCATGCAGGTCGATCTATGAGCTTTTTCTCGTCCACCGGCTCGACATAGTCGCTCTTGATCATGCCGAACACGGCAGCCAGCTGCTGCAACTCTTCCAGAGGCAGTGGCGCGAGCTGGTTGCGGGCAATGGCCTGCACCTGCACCGTGGCCAGCGCACCTGCCACCACGCCCACGCTCACCCAACCCGCCAATCGCAATCGGCTGGCGACTTTGGAGGGTGGGGCCTTGGGGCTGCCGGGGGGCGGGCGGAACTCAAAACCAGTATAGGGCTTGGATTTCCAATGCGCTGCGGGGTTCCCCGCAGGCCAGCCTGGATCAGCCGCCCAGGTATCGGTGGCCCAGCGGTTTCAGGTCGGCGTCTAGCTCGTACACCAGCGGCTGCCCATTGGGGATGTTCAGGTTCACGATGTCCGCGTCGGAGATGCCGTCCAGGTACTTGACCAGGGCCCGGATCGAGTTGCCATGCGCGGCCACCACCACCCGCTTGCCGCTGCGGATGGCAGGGGCCAGTGACTCGTTCCAGAGTGGCAT
>CAZRRW010000202.1:0-3658 GCA_964602505.1 uncultured Burkholderiaceae bacterium | reverse complement strand
CCCGGGCCACCGTGTCTTTCAGGCATTCGGTGAGCGGAATCTCGTCGGGCCTGAGCCGCGCGTAGCGCCGGTCGCCATGCTGGCCGCGAGGGTCGCCGGGCTCCAGGGCGGGCGGAGGCGTGTCGTAGCTGCGCCGCCAGGCCAGCACCTGTGCGTCGCCGTACTTTTGGGCGGTCTCGGCCTTGTTGAGGCCCTGCAGGGCGCCATAGTGCCGCTCGTTGAGGCGCCAGCTCTTGTGCACCGGCAGCCAGGTGCGGTCCATCGCGTCCAGCGTGTGCCAAAGGGTGGCGATCGCCCGCTTCAGCACCGAGGTGTAGGCCACGTCGAAGTCAAAGCCTTGCGCTGCCAGCACCTGGCCCGCCTGCTGCGCCTGTTGCACCCCAAGGGGGGTGAGGCCCACATCCACCCAGCCGGTGAAGCGGTTTTCGAGGTTCCAGACGGATTCGCCATGGCGGATCAGGACGAGTTGATGAGTCACAGACATGGTCGGCAGAGAGGGTCGGGGCAGCGCCTGCCACCCACAGGGGTATCGGCAGCCGTGATGGATTGCGAAAGGGCTGGAATTCTAGAATCGCAGGCTTTGCCCACCGCAGCCACGCGGCTCGGTGGGCGGTGACTGATCACCCAGCCCAGCCGGAGCTCGTCAAGTGGGATTTTTGTTGGAAGGCCAGAACATTGTTTGGTTGGCCATTGCGATCGTGTCAGGCGGCCTGCTCATCTGGCCCGCCCTCAACCGCGGCGGCGGTGCTGCCATTGGCACCTTGGCCGCCACCCAGCTCATCAACCGCGAGCGGGCGGTGGTGATCGATGTGTCCTCGGCCGAGGAGTTCGCTGCCGGTCATGTGGTGGGGGCCAAGAGCCTGCCCCTGGCTGACATCAAGGAAGGGGCTGCCGCCCTGCCCAAGAACAAGGCCCTGCCCATTGTGGTGGTGTGCCCCACCGGCGCGCGCGCAGGGCGGGGCGTGGCAGAACTGAAAAAGCTCGGGTTTGAGAACGTGCAGCCGCTGCAGGGCGGGCTGCGCGCCTGGCGCGAGGCTGGGCTGCCCACCGAAAAAGGCGCGTCGGCCTGACGCCTGGCGCTGCGCTGCAACCCCGTCCCGGAAGCCCATTCCCATGGCCGCCATCAAGCTCTACACCACCGGCACCTGCCCCTACTGCCACCGCGCCAAGGCCCTGCTGGCCCAGCGCGGGGTCACGCAGATGGAAGAGATCCGCGTCGACCTGCAGCCCGAGCGCCGCGCTGAAATGACGGCGGTGAGCGGGCGCACCACGGTGCCGCAGATTTTCATCAACGGCCAGCATGTGGGCGGTTGTGACGACCTGCATGCCCTGGACGCCTGCGGTGGCCTGGTGCCACTGCTGGGTGCCTGAGGCGCCCCGGCCCCTTGCCGCAAGCGGGTGTCGCCTGCGGCCATCTTTTCTTCCACCACCTTTGCTGAAAGCATTTCATGGCTGACTCCACTCCCGCCGCCCCCGCTGGCGACGAACCCGTGTTCCAACTGCAGCGCGTCTACCTCAAGGGGGCCTCGCTGGAGCAGCCGAACTCGCCCATGATCCTGCTCGAGACCGAGCAGCCTGCCGTGGACATCCAGCTCGACGTGAACGCCGCGCCGGTGGTGCAGGGCCTGTTCGAGGTAGCGATCACCGCCACGGTGACGACCAAGCTCAAGGACAAGACGGTGTTCCTGGCCGAGGCCACTCAGGCCGGCATCTTCGAACTGCGCAACCTGCCGCAAGACCAGATGGAGCTCATCCTCGGCATCGCCTGCCCGCAGATCGTCTACCCGTACCTGCGCGCCAACGTGGCTGACTTGATTACCCGCGGCGGCTTCCCGCCGGTGCACCTGGCCGAGATCAACTTCCAGGGCATGTTCGAGGCCCAGCGGGCCCAGGCCGAGGGTCAGGCGGCAGCGCCTGCCCCGGGCATCGTGCTGCCCAACTGAGGCACCTGGCCAGGCCGGTCGCCCCGGTGCCACCCGCATGGCGGCAGGCATGAATATCACCGTGCTAGGGGCTGGCGCCTGGGGCAGGGCGATCGCGCTGGCCCTGCAGCGGCAACCCAGCCACCAGGTTCGCCTGTGGCGGCGCGGTGACGACCTGGGTGCGGCGCTGGAGCACCTGGGTCCTGCCGGGCCCACCCCTGGCGCGCCAACTGACGCCGCCGTTGGCTTGGTGCTGTTGGCCACACCGGTGTCGGCCCTGCGCGAACTGCTGCAGGCCTGTGGGCGTCAACTGCCGGGGCCCGGCACGCCCCTGGTGTGGCTGTGCAAAGGTTTTGAGGCCGACACCGGCTTGCTGGGCCACGAGGTGGCCCAGGCCTGCGGGCTGCCGCCAACTCGCCTGGGGGTGTTGTCGGGCCCCAGTTTCGCCGCCGAGGTGGCCCAGGGCCTGCCGACCGCCCTGGTGGCGGCCAGCGTGTCGCCCGAGGTGCAGCAGAGCCTGGTCGATGCGCTGCATCACGGGGCCATGCGGGTGTATCGCAGCGACGATGTGGTGGGCGTCGAGGTGGGCGGCGCGATGAAGAACGTGATGGCCGTGGCCGCGGGCATTGCCGACGGCCTGCGCCTGGGGCACAACGCCCGGGCGGCGCTGGTCACCCGCGGCTTGGCCGAGATGGCCCGGCTTGGGGTGGCCCTGGGCGGGCGGGCCGACACCTTCATGGGGCTCAGTGGCCTGGGCGACCTGGTGCTCACCGCCACGGGCGACCTGTCACGCAACCGTCAGGTGGGCTTGCGTCTGGCGGCGGGCGAGCCCCTGCCCGAGGTGCTGAGCCGCCTGGGCCATGTGGCGGAGGGGGTGCTGTGCGCCCGCACCGCCCTGGCGCGCGGGCAGACCCTGGGGCTGGATCTGCCCATCACCCAGGCGGTGGTGGCGGTGCTGGACGGCACGGCCAGCCCGCCGCAGGCCCTGAATGCCCTACTGAGCCGAGAGGCCAAAGCCGAGTCGGCCTGACCGGGTGCCCGCCTAGAATCCGCCGCTGCATTTCCGCCCCCGGTTTCACCGTTTTTTTATCTTCCCCTGGTATGTCCCGCAGCGCTGCCGCGCCCCACCCCCTGCGTTCGGCCGTGGCAGCACCCCTGGGCGCCCTCGGGCAGGTCCTCATGTGCGGGGTGTTGCTGGCGGGGCTGCCGATCTCGCCGCTCACCTCGTGGGTCATCTCGGGCAATTTCGCGTACATGCGCGACTACCTCGGCACCATCCGCCGCTCCGCACGCATGCTGGGCGCCATCTGGGACAGCCGGGTCATGGCGCGCAACTTCACTCGCATGCTCGAGGGCGGCCCCGCCCGCCACCGCATCGAGGGCAGTTGCACCCACTGTGGGCAGTGCTGCATTGACAAGACCTGCGTCTTCCTGGACATGAGCCCCGGGCCGAACGGCGAGGCCCGCTCGGCCTGCAGCATCTACGGCAACTGGTTCTTCCGCACCTGGCTCACCTGCGACGAGTACCCGATCAACGCCGAAGACATCGAGGTCTACGCCTGCCCGTCTTTCCGGGCGGTGCCCGTGCCTGGCGTGGAAGGCCGCAGGGTCATCCCCATCCAGCGTCGCTGAGGTACGGTTCGGCCGCCGGCTTGGGTAACATGCTCTGCAAGAGCAGACCTTGCCAATCGGCCCACAGGCAAGCGATCATCGGCGATGCGAGCCCAATGAAATTG
>CAZRRW010000201.1:0-4231 GCA_964602505.1 uncultured Burkholderiaceae bacterium | reverse complement strand
TCACGGCGGGCACCATCAACCTGGGCACCGGCGGCATCACCGCCAGTGGCAGTGCGGCGGCAGGGACGGGCCCGTTTGCGGGCGGTGCGGGCGGTGCGGTGCAGGTCACCTCGACCGGCGACCTCAGCACCGGGGCCATCACCGCCAATGGTGGAGATGGCATCGGCACCAATGCGCAAGGCGGCATGGCGGGCAGCATCACCCTCACCAACAACAGCACCAGCACCGGAGCCATGAGCGCCGGTGCCCTGACGGCCCGCGTGGGGGCGGGTACTGGTACAGCGGCTTCGCCCACGGTCGGGACAGCCGTCACCGTGATCAACCAGGGCGGCAACACCACGGTCGGTGCCATCGACACCTCGGGCCAAGCAAGGGGTAATGGCGGGAGCGCCAGCCTCACCTCGGCCGGGACGCTGCAAACAGCCGCCATCAACACGGCTCCGGGTGCTGGCATGACGGCGCGAGGCAATGTGGACTTGCTCGCGGGCGGTGCCATCAGCCAGACTGGGGCCATCACCGCAAACGTGCTCACCGCGCGCACGGCCAACGCGGCGGGTGCGGCCATCACGCTGGCCAACGCGGGCAATGACGCGACCAGCGTGAGCCTGCAAGTGCGCGATGGCGGCGTCGCCGCGGTGGGCGCCAACAATGTCAATGCCAGCATCGTCTACAACAGCGCGGGAGCGCTGGCGGTGTCTGGTGTCAACAATGGCACGGGCACAGCGGGCAACGTGACGCTCGGATCCGGCGGTGCGGTCACGCAGACGGGCGCCATCAACGCCAACACGCTTACGGTGCAGACCAACAACGCCACGGCGGGCACGGGCACCATCACGCTGACCCACACAGGCAACACCGCCAACACGGTGAACCTGCAGGCCCGCAACGGCACCATGGCTGCCCCGGGTGCCGCCAATGTGAACAGCGCCATCGCCTACACCGCCAATGGCGGCTATGCCGTGAGCGGCATCAACACGGGCACGGGCACGGGCGCAGGCGGCAACGTCACGCTGAATGCCGGTGGTACCGTCAGCCAGACGGGTGTGGTGAACGCGGCACAACTGACCGCTACGCTCACGGGGGCGGGCAGCGCACTCAACCTAAACACCCAGGCCAACAACATCGCCCAGTTGAATGCCATCACCGCCCCAGGTGGCGTGGCCATCACCAATGGCAACAACAATCTGACGCTGGCTGGCAACCTGAGCACGACCAACGGCCCGGTGAGCATCAACACTGGCACGGGCGCCTACACCCAAAACGCCGATATTGATGTAACAGCCGGCAGTGGTGACATCACCCTCACTGCAGACACGGTGACCCTCAACGCCAATGCGGGCAACAACGCGCTGGGCACCAGCGGTACCTTGACTCTTCGCCCCGGCAGCATCAACCGCGCCATGACAGTCGGCGCAGTGGCCGCAGGCCAGTTTGAGCTGACCACCGCGGAGCTCACCGCCTTGGCCACTGGGGCCACAGGCCCCATCGTGATCGGCCGAACCGACAGCACCGCCGCCATGACCATCGGTGGGGCGATTGATCTGACGGGCAGAACCGTCACGCTCAATGCGGGCTCCTTGACCGACGTGGGCACCCAGACCATCACCGCGCAAAACCTCACGCTTGCCACCAATGGGCAGATCGGCACTGGCACCGCGAACGGCATTGACGTAGCGGTCACCAACCTGAGCGTGAACACGGGGGCCAGCGGCACGGCCAGCAATGCCAGTGCATTTGTCCGCTCCAGCGGTGCGGTGAACCTGGGCGTGGGCACCGCGGCTGGGGCCGCTGTCGGCACGGGCACGCTGGACCTGCGCAGCACCGGTGCCATCACGCAGACCGTCAGCACCGGCAACATCCGCGGGGGCCTTGGACGCACGCACACTGAACGACACGGCCACTGCCATCACCTTGACCAACACCGGCAATGCGGTGGGCACGCTGACCCTGCAAACCCGCAACTCAGCCGACGCCGACCGCACGGCAGGTGCCATCCAGTTTGGCAGCAGCGCGGGCTATGCCGTGGCGGGCGTCAATGCCGGCACCGGCGCGGGCGCGGTAGGCAACGTGAGCTTGGACTCGGGCGGTGCCGTCACCCAAACCGGGGCGGTGGTGGCCAACGGCTTGGCGCTCATCGGCAGCGGCGGCAGCTTCACCTTGCGCAACGCCGGCAACGTAGCCACCACTGTGGCGGCCAACACCGGCAGCGTGGACTATGCCCAGGCTGGGGCGTTGGCCGTTGGCACCGTCGGTTCGACCGTCGGCGTGACGACCTCGGGCGTGGCTGCGGTGGAGACCACGGGCGCGGCATCCGGCCTGACGCTCAACAGCGCGGTCACCTCCACGGCCAACTCTGGTACTTCGATCGTGTTGAAGGCGGGCTCGGCCAACGCCGCGGGCACCGCCACCGGTGGCCAGTTCATCAACAACGTGGGCGCGGGTGGCATCAGCGTTCAAGCGGGTGCACGCTATGCCGTCTACAGCGGCGACCCCGGCACCACCACCGAAGGCCTGTCTGGCTACAGCAAGCGTTACAACCAGAACGCCAGCTTTGCCCTGCCAGCCGATGGCAACAGCTACTTTGTCTACCGAATCGCTCCGGTGCTCACCATCGCCGCCAATGGCGGCACCAAGGTGTACGACGGTGACCTGCCCGACCTCACCTTTGCCACCACCGGTTTGATCGATGGAGACACCGCCGCGGCGGCGCTGTCGGGCAGCCTGGTGCGCGCTGGTGGCAAGAATGTGCTGGGGGGTGATGCGGTCACCCAAGGCACGCTGCTCGCCAGCATGGGCTATCAGATCGGTACCTTCACCGGGGCCAACTTCACCATCACTCCCAAGGCCCTCACCGTTGCAGGCACCACCGCCAGTGGCCGCGCGTACGACGGCACCACCAACGCCACCATCAACGTGGGCACCCTCAGTGGCTTTGTGGGGGCCGAGACCGTGACGGCCAGCGCGACAGGCACCTTCGACAGCAAGAACGCCGGGGCGCGCACGGCCACCGCTGCTTACACCCTGGCCGACGGCACCAATGGCGGCCTGGCCAGCAACTACAGCCTGGCCAACACCACGGGGCACGCGGCCACCGTCACGCCGAAAGCCCTCACCGTCACCGGCACCACGGCCAGCGGCAAGACCTATGACGGCAACACCAACGCCAGCATCAACGTGGGCACGCTAAGCGGCTTTGTGGGCACCGAGACCGTGACGGCCAGCGCCACCGGCACCTTCGACAGCAAGAACGCCGGGGCGCGCACGGCCACCGCTGCTTACACCCTGGCCGACGGCACCAATGGCGGCCTGGCCAGCAACTACAGCCTGGCCAACACCACTGGGCACACGGCCACCATCACCCGCGCCAATATCGCGCGGGTCGATGGCATCACCGCCCTGAACAAGGTGGTCGATGGCAACACCGCTGCCACGCTCAACACCAGTGGCGCGCAGTTTGTGGGCATGGTGTCGGGTGACAGCCTGAACGTGGCCGCAGCCACGGGCGCGTTTGCCGACGCGTTGATTGGCCAGAACAAGCCCGTCGCCATCACCGGCATCAGCCTGGGGGGCGGCGACGCGGGGAACTACAACCTGGTGCAAACCACGGCGTCTGCCACCGCGTCCATCCTGTCGCCCTCCGCAGCATCGGGTTCTGGCGTCGGCGACGTGATCGGCCCGGTGCTGGCCAGTTTCGACAGCAGCGGCTTGGGCGACGGCATCGCATCGGGCGGGAGTGCCCGCAATGGGAGTACCCCCCTGTTTCTGGTCCCACCAGAGCCCGGGGCAGTGCCCACCGCCCCGCGGGGCGTGAGCATGTCGCTGGTGCGTCCCGCCGACGGAGGGCCCGACCAGTTGATGGTCACCGTGTCGGCAGCGCCACCGGGTCAGGGCGGCGGGTTTCAGTTCAGCATTCCTTCGCGCATCCCTGGGCTGGCAGGCGCGAGCGTCAATTTGGCCGATGGCCAGCCCCTGCCTAGGTGGTTGAGTTACGACCCTGAGCAACGCCGCTTTGTGGCCCGTCAGGCTTTGCCGGAAGGCAGCGCGCTCCGGTTGATCGTGGCAGCGGCAGACGGCACGCGCCTGCTAGTGGTGCTGCGCCCAGGCCGCTAAGCCGGCCCTGCGTTACGTCAGGCTGCCAGGCCGTGTGCCGGGGTGGTGGGCGCTGCGTCGGCTGCGGCCCAGCGCGCCTCCAGCGCGGCCCACTTGGCGCGTGCCGCCTTGAGGTGTCGCT
>CAZRRW010000200.1:0-4250 GCA_964602505.1 uncultured Burkholderiaceae bacterium | reverse complement strand
AAGCCCGGGTGCTGGCGGCCGAGGCCGCGCGCGATGCCGCCCTGGCCCTGCGCAGCGCCGACGTGACGGTGGGCGCCTCCTTCGACCGCTACCCGGGCACCTTCAACCGGCAGGTGGAGTTCCGTGCCAGCATGCCCTTGCAGTGGGGCTATGGCTTTGAGGGCGAGATTCGCCGCGCCGAGGCCACCCTGGCCGCCAGCCGCGAGGCGCTGGAGCGCACCCGCGAGCAGGCCAGCGCCGAGCTGCGCAGCCTGCTGGCGGCCTGGGCTGGGGCCGCCGCCCGGGTGCAACGCTTCGCGGGCGACATGCTGCCCAAGGCAACCCAGGTGGCCCAGGCCGCCGAGCTGGCCTACCAGCGTGGGGCTCTTTCCTTGACGGAGCTGCTCGACGCGCGGCGCACCTTGCGCCAGCTGCGGCTAGACGCGGTGGTCGCGCAGGCCGACCATGCCAAGGCAGGCGCGGCCTGGGCCGAGCGCAGCCGCGCGGCGGAGACCTTGCCATGACCCAGGTGCCCGAACACCAGCCCTGCCGGGCCTTTCCCATGAAATTTCATGCAATCCCGCCAGACCTATTGAAAACAGGGCGTGTGTTGCTGCCAAAGCCCTGGCGCGTGCGGGCGATCGCCCTGTCGGCGGCCCTGGTGCTGGCGGGATGCGGCAACGACCCGCCGCCCGCCCCGTCGATCGCCGCGCCCGTGATCCAGGGCAACACGGTGCGCCTGGCCGCCAACCACCCGCAGCTGGGCCTGTTGAAGGTGGAAGCGGTCACCACCGAGACCAGCGTCACGGTGGAACTGCCGGCCAAGCTGGTGTGGAACGAAGACCAGACCCAGCGCATCTTCCCGGTCTTCGCCGGGCGCGTGGTGAAGGTGCTGGCCGACCTGGGCAAACCCGTTGCCCCCGGCACGCCGCTGGCCGAGCTGGCCTCACCTGACTTTGGGCAGGCCCAGGCCGATGCGGTGCGGGCCAACATCGACCTGCAGGCCGCCGAGAAAACCCGCACCCGGGTGAAGGAACTGTTCGACGCCGGCATCGCGCCCCGCAAGGACCTGGAGGCCGCGGAGACCGACAGCGCCCGGGCCCGAACCGAACTGGAGCGCACCCGCGCCAGAACCGCGCTGTATGGGTCGGCCAGCAGCGTGAACCAGCAGGTGTCCCTGCGGGCCAGCATCGCGGGCGTGGTGGTGGAGCGCAACCTCAACCCGGGCCAGGAGCTGCGGCCCGACCAGTCTGGCCCCGGCGCGCCCGCCGCCTTTGTGGTGAGCGACCCGTCCAGCCTGTGGGTGCAGATCGATGCCCGGGAGGCCGACATCGCACTGCTGCGGCCGGGCGCGGCGTTCAGCCTGGCCGTGGCGGCCATGCCCGGGCGCCACTTCGACGGCAAGGTGGTGGCGGCCTCCGACTTCATCGACCCGCTGACCCGCACCTTTAAGGTGCGCGGCCTGGTGGCCAACAAGGAGCGCCTGCTCAAGGCCGAGATGCTGGGCAGCGCCCGCTTCAACGTGGCGCGGCAGGTGGCGGCGCTTACCGTGCCGGCCGCGGCCGCAGTGCTGCAGAGCGGCAAGTTTGTGGTGATGGTGGAGCGCGAGCCCGGGGTGTTTGAGCAGCGGCGGGTTCATCAAGCAGTACGAGGTGCAGCCCGACCTGGAGAAGCTGCGCCAGTACAAGGTCACGCTGGCGCGCCTGTACGAGGCCCTGCAGCGCGGCACCGGCAACACCGGCGGCGGCATCGTGCAGGAGGGCGTGCAGCAGTTCAGCGTGCGCGCCCTGGGCGCCGTCAAGGGTGTGGAAGACATCGAGCGCATCGTGCTCGACTCGCGCAACGGCTCGCCCATCTTCATCAAGGACGTGGCCAAGGTGGTGCCTGGCGCCTTCCCGCGTCTGGGCGTGGCTGGCCAGGACGGGGATGACGACATCGTGCAGGGCATCATCCTGATGCGCAAGGGCGAGAACCCGAGCGAGGTGCTGGAGGACGTGAAGCAGCGCATTGACCTCATCAATGCGCACTACCTGCCCAAGGGCGTCCAGATAGAGGCCTTCTACGACCGCACCTGGCTCATGAAGAAGACACTGCGGACGGTGTTTGGCAACCTGGTGGAGGGGGCGCTGCTCGTCTCGCTGGTGCTGTACCTGTTTCTCTCCAGCTTTCGCGCTGCGCTGGCGGTGGCGGTGGTCATTCCGCTGAGCCTGCTGGCCACTTTTCTGGGCCTGACCTTCGCGGGCATTCCGGCCAACCTGCTGTGCCTGGGGGCCATGGACTTCGGCATCATCGTCGACGGCGCGGTGATCGTGATGGAGAACATCCTGGCGCGCCTGGCCAAGGCACCGGAGAGCCTGGACGAGAAGTCACGCCTGCGCCTGATCGGCGAAGCCACGGCCGAGGTGGGGCGCCCCACCTTCTTCTCCATGCTCATCATCATCGCGGCGCACATCCCTATCTTTGCGCTGCAGCAGCACGAGGGGCGCATCTTCCGGCCCATGGCCTTGTCGGTCACGGCGGCACTGGTGGGTTCGCTCATCCTGGCCCTGATGCTGGTGCCCTTGATGGCGCACAAGTTCCTGCGCAAGGGCGTGCCGCATGAAGACAACCGCATGGTGGCCGCTGCCAAGCGCCTGTATGCCAAGGTGCTTGACTGGGCACTGGACAGGCGCAAGACGGTGGCCATTTCCGCCCTGGTGGCGCTGAGCGGCACGGCCGCCCTGGTGCCCATGCTGGGCAGCGAGTTCCTGCCCGAGATGGACGAAGGCACCTTCTGGGTGAACCTGACCCTGCCCGAGACCATCTCGCTGCAAGAGGCGCAGCGCGTCACCCGCGCGGTGCGCCTGGCGGTGCGGCAGGTGCCCGAGGTGCGAACGGTCGTCTCCAAGGTGGGGCCGCCTGAAGACGGCACCGACCCCAAGACGGTGAGCGCGGGCGAGTTCTTTGTGGACGTGCTGCCCAAGGAGCAGTGGGGCAAGGGCCGCACCCGTGCCGTGGTGCTGCGCGACATTGAGAACGCGGTGTACGCCGCCAGCGGGCTGCGGGCCTCCATCTCGCAGCCCATCCGCGACAACGTGCTGGAGTCCATCTCGCAGATCAAGGGCGAGATCGTCATCAAGCTGTTCGGGGACGACATCGAGCAGCTGGAGGAGTTGTCGGCCGACGCGCTGGCCTCGATCCGGCGGGTGGCGGGTGTGCAGCGCGCCGAGATTGACCGCGCCGGGCGCGCCCCGCACCTGCTGATTGACATCGACCGCGAGCGCGCCGCCCGCTTTGGCCTGAACGTGGCCGACATCCAGGACGTGGTGGAGCTGGCCTTGGCCGGCAAGACCGCTGCGGTGGTGTGGGAGGGCAACCGCCGCGTGGCCCTGGCGGTGCGCATGGCCAGCGGGCTGCGCAAGATCGACGGCATCGGCCGCATTCTGGTGCCCACCGACAGCGGCGCCAGTGTGCCCCTGGCCGAGGTGGCCAACATCCGCGAAAGCGCTGGGCCCTTGAACATTGCGCGCGAGAACGGCCAGCGTGTCAAGGCCATCAGCGTGTTCATCGAAGGGCGCGACATGGGCAGCATCGTGGCCGAGGCCCAGGCGCACATGAAGACCGAGGTGAAGCTGCCCGAGGGCTACAGCATCACCTGGAGCGGTGAGTTTGAGAACCAGCAGCGCGCCATGCAGCGCCTGGCCTGGGTGGTGCCGGTGGCCCTGCTGCTGATCTTTGTGCTGCTGTTTGACGCCTTCAATTCGCTGAAGTACGCCCTGCTGATTCTGGTGAACGTGCCCCTGGCACTGATTGGCGGCATCGTCGCCCTCTTCGTGCTGGGCATTCCGCTGTCGGTGTCGGCCGCCATTGGCTTCATTGCCCTCAGCGGCCAGGCCGTGCTGAACGGGGTGGTGATGCTGTCGGTCTACAAGCAGCACGCCAGTGCCGACATGACGGTGGTGGACGCGGTGAAACGCGGCTCGATGGAGCGGCTGCGCACGGTGCTGATGACGGCCCTGCTGGCCGCCCTGGGCCTGCTGCCCATGGCCACCAGCCACGACATTGGCTCGGAAACCCAGCGCCCCCTGGCGGTGGTGGTGATTGGCGGGCTCATCAGCGCCACCCTGCTCACCCTGGTGGTGCTGCCGGTGCTGTACGCCTATGTGTTTGAAGGCTCGCGCCGCCGCCGCCGCGCCGGCCTGCCGCCCGGCCAACCCGACCAGCCGCAGGGCGGTGGAGGCACCCGCAGCATGGCCACACCCGACGGCAAGCTGAGTTGATGCGCATCGGCT
>CAZRRW010000199.1:0-4261 GCA_964602505.1 uncultured Burkholderiaceae bacterium | reverse complement strand
ACCACCACCGGCCCGCTGGGCCAGGGCATCACCAACGCGGTGGGCATGGCGCTGGCGGAGAAGCTGCTGGCGGCCGAATTCAACCGGCCTGGCCACGTGATCGTTGACCACCACACCTACGTGTTCCTGGGTGACGGCTGCCTGATGGAGGGCATCAGCCACGAAGCCTGCGCCTTGGCCGGTGCCTGGAAGCTCAACAAACTGATCGCGCTTTACGACGACAACGGCATCAGCATTGACGGCCAGGTTGCGCCCTGGTTCGTGGACAACACCGCCCAGCGCTTCAAGGCCTATGGCTGGAACGTCATTGGCCCGATCGATGGGCACGACGTGCAGGCCGTGGGCCGCGCGCTGGCCGACGCCAAGCGCAGCGCCAACGCGCCCACCCTCCTCGTCTGCAAAACCCACATCGGCAAGGGCAGCCCCAACCGCGCCAACACCGCCAAGGCGCATGGCGAGCCGCTGGGGGCCGACGAGATCAAGCTGACGCGCGAAGCCCTGGGCTGGCCGCATGCGCCCTTTGAAGTGCCTGCCGAGGTCTACACCGCCTGGTCAGCCAAGGCCAGCGGTGCCGCGGCGCAGAAGGCCTGGGACGCCCGCTTTGACGCCTATGCCAAGGCCTTCCCGGCCGAAGCGGCCGAGTTCACCCGCCGCATGGCAGGGGAGTTGCCAGAGTCGCTGGATGCGGCGCTGGCGGCCTACCTGCAAGCCGCTGCGAAGAAGGCCGAGACCGTGGCCTCGCGCAAGGCCAGCCAGATGGCGCTGGAGATGTTCACCGCCCAGTTGCCCGAGCTGCTGGGCGGCAGTGCCGACTTGACTGGCTCCAACCTCACCAACACCCAGCACACCCCCGCTCTGCGCGTGGACCTGGCGGGCGACGTGGTGATGAAGGACGGCAAGTCCGGCCGCCACATCAACTACGGCGTGCGCGAGTTCGGCATGGCCGCCATCATGAACGGCGTGGCCCTGCACGGTGGCTACATCCCCTACGGTGGCACCTTCCTCACCTTCAGCGACTACTCGCGCAACGCCATCCGCATGGCCGCGCTGATGAAGCGGCGCGTCATCCACGTGATGACGCACGACTCGATTGGCCTGGGCGAAGACGGCCCCACCCACCAGAGCATCGAGCACGTGGCCAGCCTGCGCCTGATTCCCAACCTGGACGTCTGGCGCCCCTGCGACACGGTGGAGACGGCCGCCGCCTGGGCGTGTGCGATCGAGCGGCACGACGGGCCGACGCTGCTGGCCCTGAGCCGCCAGAACCTGCCCTATGCCCCCAAGCCCGACGGCGTGGACATTGGGCGCGGTGCCTATGTGCTGGCCGAGCCCAGCGACGTGGGGCTCAAGAGGAAGGCGCAGGCGGTCCTCATTGCCACCGGCTCGGAGGTGCAGCTGGCCTTGCACGCGCAAGCCGCGCTCGCCAAAGACGGCATCGCGGTGCGCGTGGTCTCCATGCCCAGCACGAGCGTGTTCGACCGGCAAGACACGGCCTACAAGGCCAGCGTACTGCCCGCAGGCCTGCCCCGCGTGGCGGTGGAGATGGGCGTCACCGACGGATGGTGGAAGTACGGCTGCGCAGCCGTGGTGGGCATCGACCGCTATGGCGAGTCGGCCCCGGCGGCCAAGCTGTTCGAGCACTTTGGCTTCACTGCCGACAACGTGGCCCACACGGTGCGAGCAGTGCTGGCGCGGCGCTAAGCACTATCTACCGTAGACGAATGTCCTCTCCATATGCAGACCAAAGCGTCCGAGAGCAGCTAGCTCTGTATGGGGCAAGCGACCTTCAGATCCGAGCCAATCGCAGACATCCCTATCCGGTAGTCTCGCTCTTCAGCGGCGCAATGGGCTTAGACCTCGGCCTTCAGAAAGCCGGGCTCCACACCGTCGTCGCACAGGACATTGATCCTTGGTGCATTGAGACGATTCGTCGCAACGGTCATATCGCCGTCAAAGGAGACCTGCGGGAACTGCTAAACACGTCGAGTGGAGCACAGGCGTTGGTTGAGGCGGCGGGGATCAGAGTAGACCGATTGTTCGCAGTGGTAGGCGGGCCTCCCTGCCAGCCGTTCTCGACGGCTGGTAAACGCCTGGGCGCATCCGATGAGCGCGGGCAGCTTTTCGAGTACTTCCTAGAGGTCGTCGATCAACTACGACCGCGCTTCTTTGTGATGGAGAACGTCAAAGGGCTGGCCTCAATGCCTTCATCACTTGATGAGCCGGGCTCCCAGCCCTTGTTGGAGGTCATCTTGGAGCGGATTGACAAGCTCGGCTATCGGGCTGTCCATGGAGTGCTCGATGCGGTGCACTACGGTACTCCGCAGTTCCGGGAGCGGCTGGTCATCATTGGAAGTCGCGATGGTGAGGACGTTTTTCTTCCCGAGCCAACGCACTTCCCGCATCACCAAAACCCCGACATGCGGTGGCGAACGTTTCGTGATGCAGTCGCCGATTTGACTGACATCGGCCCTTGCGCGCGGTTTTCCAGCACAACTCAGTCATGGATTGAGCAGGTGCCAGAAGGCGGAAACTGGAAGAGCCTGCCCCTAGAGCTGCGACGGGAGGCAATGGGCGGAGCCTTTGAATCCGGAGGCGGGAAAGTTGGTTTTTTTCGCCGTCTGACCCAAGACGAGCCCGCACCAACGTTGGTGACGAGTCCGGTGCAGAAAGCCACGTTGCTTGCGCATCCCAAGGAGCACCGCCCCCTGTCCGTTAATGAGTACGCGCGAATTCAGGGCTTTCCTGACGATTGGCGCTTTCTGGGCAAGGCAGCGGACTGCTATCGGCAAATCGGTAATGCGGTTCCGGTGCCATTAGGCATGGCAATTGGTCAAGCTCTAGTCGCTACTGCGTTGGGTAATGCCACGGTCAAGGTCAAGCGGATGCGTGGTACGTCTGTTCATAGACGCGTGTCGAGGTTTTGGCAGGAGGAGCCGAAATGATTCCGCAGGGAAAGCTCGAGTCCAAGGTCGGCGAATTACTAGAGACGCTCTATTCGAAGCGCTTCGCAGCCCTTGAGAAGTTGACACTCAAAACGCTTTTGTCGAAGAACCCTTACCTGTATCGAGCGCTCGGCGCAGGCAAAGCGTCCGATCTGATTGATCAATTGTTGATCGCGCGTGTCTCGAGTTCGGATGAGACGATTTTCGGCAATGACTTCTTTGAGCCCCTGGCGATATTCGCCGCGAAACAAGCGGTCGGTTCCAACGGGCAGGGAACCGTAACCGTTGGAGCTGGTGCTGGACAAGACATCGCAATCGAAACCGCTAGCGAGTACTTGGCGATATCGGTCAAGTCTGGAATCAACATCCTCAACTCTCAGAGTGCGAAAGGGCAATCCGCTGAGTTTCAGCAACTTCAGGCGCGTCTGAAAAAAGTCCAGAAGTTGTTCCGTCCAATCATTGGATACGGTTATGGTCGAAAGAAGGCATCAGCTAACGGAAAGACCGTTGAGCGGATCGCGGGCGCACGATTTTGGGAGCTTCTTTCCGGAGAAGCTGACTTCTACCTCCGAATTGCTAGGGCGATGGAGCCTTTTGCGGATACGCACTACGTGCATTTCAAGCAGGCGTTAGAGATAAAGCACAACGCCCTCGTAGCGGAGTTTTCTCGCGAATTTGTTGCTACCGATGGGCGTATCGACTGGGATCACGTTGTTCAGTTCAATAGCAGCGCTGAGCCGCCGCCGCGTTTAACAAAAGCATCTTCAAGAAACAGAAAAGGAGCTATCAAATGACCACCAAAGTTGGCATCAACGGTTTTGGGCGCATCGGACGCATGGTGTTCCGCGCGGCAGTTCAGAACTTCTCAGACATCGAGGTCGTGGCCATCAACGACTTGCTGGAGCCCGACTATTTGGCCTACATGCTGAAGTACGACTCGGTGCATGGCCGCTTCAAGGGTGAGGTGTCGGTGGACGGCAACACCCTGGTGGTCAACGGCAAGCGCATCCGCCTGACGGCAGTGAAAGACCCGGCTGAACTCAAGTGGGCCGAGGTGGGCGCCGATGTGGTGCTGGAATGCACGGGCCTCTTCCTCACCAAGGACGCAGGCGAGAAGCACCTGGCCGCTGGTGCAAAGAAGGTCATCTTCTCCGCCCCCAGCAAGGACGACACACCGATGTTTGTGTACGGCGTCAACGACAAGACTTACGCGGGCCAGACCATCATCAGCAACGCCAGCTGCACCACCAACTGCCTGGCCCCGGTGGCCAAGGTGCTGAACGACACCTGGGGCATCAAGCGCGGCCTGATGACCACCG
>CAZRRW010000198.1:0-4309 GCA_964602505.1 uncultured Burkholderiaceae bacterium | reverse complement strand
GGCAGAAGCCGGCATGCTGGGCCAGCCGGTGTACTTCCTGACGCCCGACGTGGTGGGCTTCGAGCTCACCGGCAAGCTGCGCGAGGGCGTCACCGCCACCGACCTGGTGCTCACCGTCACCGAGATCTTGCGCAAAGAGAAAGTCGTGGGCAAGTTCGTCGAGTTCTGCGGGCCTGGCACCAAGACGCTGGCCCTGCCCGACCGCGCCACCATTGCCAACATGGCCCCCGAGTACGGCGCCACCATGGGCTTCTTCCCGGTGGACGAGAAGACCGTCGAGTACTTCAAGGGCACCGGCCGCAGCAAGGCCGAGATCGAGGCCTTTGAGGCCTACTTCAAAGCCCAGAAGATGTTTGGCGTGCCCATGGCCAAGGACATCGAGTACACCAAGCTGGTCAAGCTGGACCTCTCCACCGTGGCGCCCAGCCTGGCTGGCCCCAAGCGCCCGCAAGACCGCATTGAGATCGGCAAGGTGAAGAGCACCTTTGCCAAGCTGTTCTCCAACCCGATGTCGGCTCCTGGTGCTGAAAGCGGCTTTGGCCAGCCCGCCGAGAAGTTGGGCCAGACCTTCACCACCAGCAATGGCGTGAACGTGAAGAACGGCGACGTGCTGATTGCCGCCATCACCAGCTGCACCAACACCAGCAACCCCGGGGTGCTGCTGGCTGCGGGCCTCCTGGCCAAGAAGGCTGTCGAGAAGGGGCTGAAGGTGCAGCCCCATATCAAGACGTCGCTGGCCCCCGGCTCGCGCATCGTGACCGAGTACCTGGAAAAAGCCGGCTTGCTGCCCTATCTGGAGAAGCTGGGCTTTGCCGTGGCAGCCTACGGCTGCACCACCTGCATCGGCAATGCGGGCGACCTGACGCCCGAGCTGAATGAGGCCATCACCAAGAACGACCTAGTGGTCGGTGCGGTGCTCTCTGGCAACCGCAACTTCGAAGCCCGCATCCACCCGAACATCAAGGCCAACTTCCTCGCCAGCCCGCCGCTGGTGGTGGCCTATGCCCTGGCTGGCACCGTCACCCGCGACCTGATGACCGAGCCCGTGGGCAAGGGCAAGGGTGGCAAGGACGTCTACCTTGGCGATATCTGGCCCACCAGCGACGAGATCTACAAGCTGATGAAGTTCGCCATGAATGGCAAGGCCTTCAAGGAGAACTACGACAAGGTGCGCAACAAGCCGGGCAAGCTGTGGGACCAGGTGAAGGGCGTCAAGGGGCAGGTCTACACCTGGCCCAAGAGCACCTACATCGCCGAGCCGCCCTTCTTTGCCGACTTCTCCATGCAGCCAGCGGCCGCCAACCAAGGCGACGCAGGCGTCAAGGGCATGAAGGTGATGGGCCTGTTTGGCGACAGCATCACCACCGACCACATCTCTCCGGCGGGCTCGTTCAAGGACACCACGCCTGCGGGCAAGTTCCTCACCGAGAACGGCGTGCTCAAGGCCGACTTCAACAGCTACGGCTCGCGCCGCGGCAACCACGAGGTGATGATGCGCGGCACCTTTGCCAACGTGCGCATCAAGAACCTGATGCTGCCACCCAAGGCCGACGGCTCACGCGAGGAAGGCGGCTACACCCTGTACCAGGGTGCTGGGGCCGACAAGGGCCAGAAGATGCCCATCTACGACGCGGCCATGAAGTACATCGCGGCTGGTACGCCCACCATCATCTTCGGTGGCGAGGAGTACGGCACTGGCTCCAGCCGCGACTGGGCAGCCAAGGGCACCCAGCTGCTGGGCATCAAGGCCGTGGTGGCCAAGAGCTTCGAGCGCATCCACCGCAGCAACCTGGTGGGCATGGGCGTGCTGCCCCTGCAGTTCAAGCCCGGCCAGGGCTGGGACACCCTGGGCCTGAAGGGCGACGAAACCGTCGACGTGCTGCTGGGGGCCGACATCAAGCCGCAGGCCGACGCCAAGCTGGTGATCACCAGCGCCAGCGGCAGCCAGCGTGAAGTCACCGTCACCCTGCGTATCGACACCCCGATCGAGGTGGACTACTACAAGCACGGCGGCATCCTGCCCTTTGTGCTGCGTCAGCTGCTCGCTGCATAAGGTGTTGCGCCTGCTGTTGGCCGCGTGAGACCAGCCATCGCCCCGCCCCTGCCCGGGGCGGGCACAAATAAAGCCACCCGAGGGTGGCTTTTTTTTTGTATCTGGCGCCTGCTCAGCGGCGGCGCGGTACAGCTGGCGGCATGCCGCTGCGCTGCTCAAGCTGGCGGTAGGTGATGCGGCCCTTGGTCAGGTCGTAAGGCGACAGCTCCAGCGACACCTTGTCGCCCGCCAGGATGCGGATGTGGTGCTTGCGCATCTTGCCGCCGCTGTATGCCACCAGTTCATGGCCGTTGTCGAGCTTCACACGGTAACGCGAGTCCGGCAGGACTTCGAGCACCTGACCGTTCATCTCAATCAACTCTTCTTTTGCCATGCACTTCGCTCCGGCCTTGGGCCAATCCACACAACCCTCAATTGTACGGGGCCAGGCCCTGGGCCTCGGGCCTGGCCAGCCGGGCTGCTGGGATCAGCGCTTCAGGTCAAACCGGTCCGCGTTCATCACTTTCACCCAGGCGGCGACAAAGTCACGCACCAGCTTGGTCTCGCTGCCTGCCTCGGCGTACACCTCGGCCAATGCGCGCAGCTGCGAGTTGGAACCGAACACCAGGTCGGCCACGGTGGCCGTCCACTTCACCGCGCCTGTCTTGCGGTCGCGCCCCTCCAGCAGGTTCACGTCGGCGGCCGAGCGGGCCCAGGTGGTGCCCATGTCCAGCAGGTTGACGAAGAAGTCGTTGGTCAGCGCGCCGGGGCGCTGGGTGAACACCCCTGCCTTGCCCCCGTTGGCTTGCGAGATGCCAATCGCGCGCAAGCCGCCCAACAGCACCGTCATCTCGGGCGCGGTGAGGGTGAGCAGTTGGGCCTTGTCCACCATCAGTTCGGCCACAAAGGGCTCCAGCCCCTTGGCGGCGTAGTTGCGGAAGGCGTCGGCCCGCGGCTCCAGCACCGCAAAGGAATGCACATCGGTCTGCTCGGCCGTGGCGTCGGTGCGGCCGGGGGCAAAAGGCACCGACACGCTGTGACCTGCGGCTTGGGCAGCAGCTTCCACGCCCGCGTTGCCGGCAATGACGATCAAGTCGGCCAGCGACACCTTGGCCACGCTCTTGGCGTTGAACTCGGCGGCAATGCCCTCCAGCTTGGCCAATACCTGCGCCAGTTGCTGGGGCTGGTTGACCGCCCAGTCTTTCTGCGGGGCCAGGCGAATGCGGGCGCCATTGGCCCCGCCCCGCTTGTCACTGCCGCGGAAAGTGCTGGCTGATGCCCAGGCCGTGCTCACCAACGCCACCGTGCTCAGCCCAGACGCCAGCACGCTGGCCTTCAGGGCCGCCACATCTGCGTCGCTGATCTGCGGGCCGGTGGGCGCAGGCACTGGGTCCTGCCAGATGAGCTCTTCCTTGGGCACCAGCTTGCCCAGGTAACAGGCGCGCGGCCCCATGTCGCGGTGGGTCAGCTTGAACCAGGCGCGGGCAAAGGCGTCGGCCAGCTCGACCGGGTTGGCCAGGAAGCGGCGCGAGATCTTCTCGTAGGCCGGGTCCATGCGCATCGCCATGTCGGCGGTGGTCATCATGGGCTGATGGAATACGCCGGGACGGTGCGCGTCGGGCACCACACGGCCCGCATCTCCCTTGGGCTTCCACTGGTGGGCGCCAGCCGGGCTTCGGGTCAGCTCCCATTCGTAGCCAAACAGGGTTTCAAAGTAGCCGTTGTCCCACTGGATGGGATTGGGCGTCCACGCGCCTTCAATGCCGCTGGTGATGGCGTGCTCGCCCTTGCCGCTGCCAAAGCGGTTAGCCCAGCCCAGGCCCTGCTCTTCGATGGTGGCGCCTTCCGGCTCCGGGCCCACGTGGCTGGCGGGCCCTGCGCCGTGGGCCTTGCCAAAGGTGTGGCCGCCCGCCACCAGGGCCACGGTCTCCTCGTCATTCATGGCCATGCGGGCAAAGGTTTCGCGAATGTCGCGGGCCGAGGCCAGGGGATCAGGCTTGCCATTGGGGCCTTCGGGGTTCACATAGATCAGGCCCATCTGCACGGCAGCCAGCGGGTTGGCCAGAGTGGCTGCCTCGCGGTTGGCGGCATAGCGCTCGTCGCCCAGCCAGGTGGCCTCTGCTCCCCAGTTGATGTCTTGCTCGGGCTCCCAGATGTCGGGGCGGCCCCCGGCAAAGCCAAAGGTCTTGAAGCCCATGGACTCCATGGCCACGTTGCCCGCCAGCACCAGCAGGTCAGCCCACGAGAGCTTGTTGCCGTACTTCTGCTTGATGGGCC
>CAZRRW010000197.1:0-4315 GCA_964602505.1 uncultured Burkholderiaceae bacterium | reverse complement strand
CCGCGGTTGACCAGATCGCCCAGCACCCACACATGATCCCTGGACGGCGAAAAACCCACCACGTCCAGCAAATGCCCCAGCGCCTTGCAGCAGCCCTGCGGATCCCCCACCAGATAATGCATGTGTGACTGATGTCCTGTTGTTGATGCTGTTGATCGTGATCAACGGCATTTTCGCGATGAGTGAGATGGCACTGGCCGCAGCCAAAAAGGCGCGCCTGCAGGCCATGGCCGAAGTGGGTGACGCGGGCGCCAAGGCCGCGATGGACCTGCACGACCATCCGACCCGCTTCCTGTCCACGGTGCAGATCGGCATCACCAGCATCGGGGTGCTCAACGGCATCATCGGTGAAGCGGCCTTCTCAAGGCCAGTCGCCGACTGGATTGGCGGTGCTGCCGTCGGGTTGGGGTTTGCGGTGAGTGACCGCGTGGCCGACATCGTCGGCACAGGCGTGGTGGTCATCCTGATCACCTTTCTCACCATCGTGTTTGGCGAGCTGGTGCCCAAGCGCATCGGTCAGCTCTATCCGGAAACGGTTGCGCGCCTGGTGGCTCGCCCGATGCAAATGCTCGCGTTCGCGGCGCGGCCGTTTGTGCGGCTGCTGTCTTGGCTGACCGATGCCACCCTGCGCGTGACGGGCCTCAACCGCAAGTCGGCCCAGCTGGTGACCGAGGAGGAGATCGAGGCAGTGTTGGAAGAGGGCTCGGAGGCGGGGGTGCTGGATGACCAGGAGCACCAGATGGTGCGCAATGTGTTCCGTCTCGACGAGCGCCCCATCAGCTCGCTCATGGTGCCGCGCAGCGACATCGTCTGGCTTGATCTGGAAGCCCCCCGGGATACCGTGCTGGCCACGGTGGTCAGCAGCCAGCATTCGCGCTTTGCCGTATGCCGGGGCTCGCTCGACGACCTGGTGGGTGTGGTCAGTGCTCGCCAGTTGCTCGAGCAGTTGGCGGGCGGTGGCACGCTGGACCTGGGGGCCAGCCTGAGCCAGCCCACCTTTGTCCCCGAAACCCTGAACGGCATGGAGCTGCTGGCCACCTTCCGCGGCTCAGACCTCAATTTGGCCTTCGTGGTGGACGAGTACGGCGTGATTCAAGGCCTCATCACGCCGCACGACGTGCTGGAGGCCATTGCGGGCGAGTTCAAGCCGCAGAGTGCCGATGACGCCTGGGCCGTGCAGCGTCCGGACGGCAGCTGGCTCATCGACGGCATGATTCCACTGCCTGAGCTCAAGGACCGGCTGGGCCTGAAAGACCTGCCCGAAGAGGATCGGGGCCGCTACAACACCCTGGCGGGGCTGGTCATGCTCTTGCTTGGGCGCCTGCCCCACACTGCTGACGCCGTGGACTGGGGCGGGTGGTGCCTGGAGGTGGTAGACATGGACGGCAAGCGCATCGACAAGGTACTTGCCGTGCGCTCACAGCAGCCCTCGCTCGACCTGGACGCCTAGCGCATTCCCTTGCGGCCACTGCCGAAGCGACGCAGCCACCGCGAGGGTGGCTGCTGACTGTGGTGCCGGTGAAAGGAATCGAACCCTCGACCTTCTCATTACGAATGAGCTGCTCTACCAACTGAGCTACACCGGCGAAGCCCAGCATTTTAGCGGGCCTACCCGTCGTTGGGGTGCCGCGGTGCTGGCGTGGCCTCAGGTGCTGGCCGGGCCCTCGGCGTGATAGCGCGTCACCCGTTCGACCTCATTTCTGCTGCCCAGCACCACGCTCACCCGCTGGTGCAACTGGCTGGGCTGGATGTCCAGAATGCGCTGCTGCGCATTGGTGGCCGCGCCGCCCGCCTGCTCGACGACGAAGCTCATCGGGTTGGCCTCGTACATCAGGCGCAGCTTGCCGGGCTTGTCGGGCTCGCGCTGGTCCCAGGGGTACATGAAGATGCCGCCGCGCATGAGGATGCGGTGCACGTCGGCCACCATGCTGGCGATCCAGCGCATGTTGAAGTCCTTGCCACGTGGCCCTGTCTTGCCGGCCAGGCATTCGTCCACATAGCGGCGCACCGGAGCGGCCCAGTGCCGCATGTTGCTCATGTTGATAGCGAATTCCTTTGTGTCGGCAGGAATCTGCACCCCGTCTTGCGTCAGCACGAACGAGCCGGCCTCGCGATCCAGGGTGAACATGGCCACGCCATTGCCCACTGTCAGCACCAGGGTGGTTTGCGGCCCGTAGATGCAATAGCCTGCAGCCACCTGCTGGCGGCCGGGCTGCAAGAAACTCTGCTCCGACACGTCGGTCTGGCCGTCTTGCAGCTTCAGCACACTAAAGATCGTGCCGATGCTCACATTCACGTCCACGTTGCTTGAACCATCGAGTGGGTCAAACAGCAGCAGGTACTCCCCGCGTGGAAAGCGGTTGGGCACCGGCATGATGGTGTCCATCTCCTCGCTGGCCATGGCTGCCAGATGGCCGCCCCATTCGTTGGCCTCCACCAGCGCGTCATTGGCAATCACGTCCAGCTTCTTCTGCACCTCGCCTTGCACGTTCTCGCTGTCCAAGGCGCCGAGCACCCCGCCGAGGGCACCCTTGTTCACGGCCAGTGCAATGCTTTTGCAAGAGCGTGCCACCACCTCGATCAACAGCCGCAACTGCGCCGGGATCTTGCCGTGCTCGCGCTCCTGTTCCACCAGGTAGCGGGTGAGGGAGATTTTCTGGGTCATAACGGCCTGCCTCAGTCAGCCAGCGCGCGGCTGACCACCTCGCGCACATCGCCGCTCAGATCAGGCTTCGCGGCCACGCGGGCAATGGCTTCGCGCGCCGCGCCGCGGTAGGGCTCTGCCAGTTTCTTCCAGCGGTCCATGGCCCGGGCCAGGCGGGCGGCCACCTGTGGGTTGATGGCGTCCAGCGCCAGCACCTGCTCCTGCCAGAACACGTAGCCTGCCGCGTCGGCGCGGTGGAAGGCGCCTGGGTTGGCGCTGCAATAGGCAAAGATCAGGCTGCGGGCCCGGTTGGGGTTCTTCAGCGAGAAGTCCGGGTGCAGCATCAGCGTGCGCACCCTGGGCAGCACGTCACCGCCCTCGTCGGTCACACCCGCCTGCAGGCTGAACCACTTGTCGATCACCAGGGCCTCGTGCCGGAACATGGCATGGAAGCGCGCCAGTGCCTCCTGCGCCAGGGGGTGCTTGGCATTCACCAGCGCGGCCAGGGCACCGAGCCGGTCGGTCATGTTGCCGGCGTCCTTGAAGCGCTGGTAGGCCTCGCCCGGCCACACGGTGTCGCCACGGGTGCTGGCCACTTGCACGATGTGCGCCAGCGCGAGGTTGGCCAGGGTGCGCTTGCCTACCGACACCGGGTCGGTGCGGTACTCGCCCGTGGTCTGGTTGGCGGCGAAGGTGGCCTGCCACTCTGGGAACAAGCCTTCGGCCAATTGACGGCGCATGGCCTCGCGCACCGCGTGCACACGCTGCGGGTCTACCACCGTCAGTTGCTCGGCGATGTAGGTCTCGCTCGGCAGGGTGAGCATCTGCGCCTTGAAGGCCGCGTCCAGTGCAGGGTCGGTCAGCGCAGCCCGCATCGCGTCCACGAAGCTGGCGTCCAAGGAGACTGGTGCATCGCCCTGCACAAACTGCAAGGCGCGCGACAAAGCCAGCTTCTGGCCCGCCTCCCAGCGGTTGAAGGCGTCTGAATCGTGCTGCATCAGCCGCAACAGATCGCCATCGCTCAGGTCTTGAGCCACCACCACCGGGGCACTGAAGCCGCGCAGCACCGAGGGCACGGCGCCAGCGGGCACTTCGGCCAGGGTGAGCGTGTGCTGCGCCTCGGTCATCACCAGCAGTTGCCCATGGGTGTTGCGTCCATCGGCATGCACCAGGCCCAGTTCGATGGGGATGACAAAGGGCAGCTTCTCGGCCTGCCCCGGGGTCGGGTCGCAGTGCTGGGCCAGCGTGAGGGTCAGGGTGCTCGCGGTCGCGTCGTGCTGCATGGTCACCGTGACACGGGGGGTGCCCGCCTGGCTGTACCAGCGCTTGAACTGGGGCAGGTGCGCCGCCAGGGCCGAGCCCGGGTTGGCATCGGCGATGGCCCGGGCAAAGTCGTCGCAGGTCACGGCCTGCCCGTCGTGGCGCTGGAAGTACAGCGCCATGCCCTTGGCAAAGCCTTCGCGGCCCACCAGGGTCTCCATCATGCGTACCACCTCGGCGCCCTTGTCATAGACGGTGGCGGTGTAGAAGTTGTTGATCTCCTGGTAGCTGTCGGGCCGCACCGGGTGGGCCATGGGCCCCGCATCCTCTGGAAACTGCGCCGCGCGCAGTACCCGCACATCGTCAATGCGGCGCACGGCACGTGCGGTGGCGGTGCCAGCCATGTCCATG
>CAZRRW010000196.1:0-4341 GCA_964602505.1 uncultured Burkholderiaceae bacterium | reverse complement strand
GCACAAAGTTCAAGGCCCAGTCGAGCGCTGAGTCTCCACCGCCCAAGATGACCAGGTTCTTGTCCTTGAACAAGGCCGGGTCCTTGACGCGGTAGAAGACCTGCCGGTTCTCCAAGGCCTCTACTCCATCCACCTTCAGCGTACGCGGCTGGAAGCTACCTACGCCCGCTGCGATGAAGATCGTCTTCGTCAGAAATGCGGTGCCTTTGGATGTCGCGACGAAAAACCGGCCATCGTCCTGCTTCTGGACGGTGGTGACTTCCTGGCCAAGGTGAAAGGTGGCCCCAAACGGCTCAATCTGCTTGAGCAGGTTGTCTGTGAGCTCCTGCCCGGTGCAGACTGGCACGGCAGGGATGTCGTAGATCGGCTTGTCGGGGTAGAGCTCAACGCACTGGCCACCTGGGTAGGCGAGCGAGTCGATGATGTGTGCTTTGATCTCAAGCAATCCGAGTTCAAACACCTGAAACAGACCGACCGGGCCGGCACCGATGATGACGGCGTCAGTCTCGATGGGTGACTCGTGCGCGGCGGCAGTGGCCGCGACTTGATGGTGGGCGGTCGGTTCCATGAATCGTTCAGCGTGGGTCGACGAAGAAGTGGCGAACGGTCCGCCAAGGCGGGATGAGGGTGGGGCGCTCAGCGCTCCAGTAAGGCCAGCTTGCCGGGCTTGTCTTTCCATTCATCCGCATCAGCCGCCGCCATCTTGCGTTTGGTGATGCTGGGCCAGCCGCTGCGAGACAACTCGACGTTGAGCTTGATGAAGGCAAGTTGTTCGGAGGGCACGTCTTCCTCCGCGTAGATGGCGTTCACCGGACATTCCGGGATGCACACTGCGCAGTCGATGCATTCGTCCGGGTCAATGACCAGCATGTTCGGGCCTTCCCGGAAGCAATCCACGGGGCATACGTCCACACAGTCGGTGTACTTGCACTTGATGCAGGCTTCGGTAACAACGTGCGTCATGATGAAGAACGGTCTTGAGCCCTGAGGAAAACCCGCATTTTACGGGCGTCGCGGCCTCTGGGTCGGAGGGGTCAGGGTTCGCGTACCAGGCCCGCCGCTGCGGTTTGGTGAGTACCCGGATCAATGAGGATGAAACGGGCGGTGGCAGGGTCTGCCGACAGGCTGGCTGCTTGCAGCGGCATTGGCAGGGCCAGCGTGATGCTGACTCGGCCAATCTGGTTGTGTGCAAGTGTCGGTTCCTCAAGGGTGACTCGTTGCAGCAGATTCAGATCCAGTACGTCATGAATCCCGGTGACCTTTGCCTGCACTCGAGCGGTACCCCACTGAAGCCAATAGCGCTTGGCGCGGCTGAGCGCTGTGGCGTCCAGCCAGCAAAGGTCGGCATCAATGTGGTGGACTGCCGTACGCGGCCCCGCAGAGCCCTCAGAGACCTCCAAGACGTCACCTCGACAGACATCCACGTTCTCCCGCAGATGAACGGTGAGGGGCCGGCCGGGCGCAGCGTTGTGTTCGGCGCTGACGCTGCTCAGTTCTCCATCCAAGCCACGCAGGCTTGCCACAGTGGCGCGTGCCTGCGCTGGCAGCACAGTCACTGAATCGCCTACTGCCAACGTGCCTTGGGTGAGAACGCCCTGCAGGCCACGCAGGCCGTCCACGTCGGTACCTGCTACCGCCTGCTCTCCGTAGGCGCGCTGAACGCGCTGCACAAAAAAGCGGGCGTTCGCCGTCGAATCCGGCAGGGCCTTTATGGCGCCAGCCTTCCCCAAGGTTTTCAGCCAGGTCAGCAGGGTAGGGCCCGAGTACCACGGCATGGCTTCGCTGGAAGAGACCACGTTGTCACCGTTCAAGGCTGAGATGGGGATCACCTGGGGCTTGGGCAGCCCCAGCTGCCGGGCCAGATGCAAGGCCGCCGTCTCGATACGCTCAAACAACTGGGCGTCGTGACCCACCCGATCCATCTTGTTCACTGCAACCGCCAGGTGTTGCAGGCCCAGTAAGGCTGCTATGGCAGCGTGTCGTCTGGTCTGTGGCAACAGCTGGGCCTGTTGTGCCCCATCCAGAGGCACCCGGGTGGGGTCGATCAACAGCACAATGGCCTCGCTGTTGCTGGCTGCCGTGACCATGTTCCTCGTGTACTGCTCATGGCCCGGCGCATCGGCCACGATGAACTTCGTGAATCCGTCACTGAAGTAGCGATACGCCACATCGATCGTGATGCCCTGTTCGCGTTCGGCCTCCAGCCCATCGGTCAGCAAAGACAGATCAAGTACCCCAGCCTCGGTTCGCTTGTGCTTGGCGCGTTCGATGGCGACCACTTGGTCAGCCAATACGGCCTTGCAGTCATACAGCAGGCGGCCGATCAGTGTGCTCTTGCCGTCATCTACCGAGCCGGCGGTGAGGAAGCGCACGACCTGGTGATCTGAGTCCTGAGGCGGTTGGTCGTGCTGAAAGGGCTCGTACGGCTTCATCAGAAATACCCCTCGCGTTTGCGCCGCTCCATGGATGCCTCACTGGTTTGGTCGTCCATGCGCGTGGCACCACGTTCGGTCAGGGACGCGAGCGCGGTTTCTGCAATCACCTGCTCAACCGTTGCGGCCTTGCTCGGCACTGGGCAGGTGCATGAGATGTCCCCCACTGTGCGAAAGCGAACGTCCTGCTCGACCAGGGTCTCTCCTGCGCGCACCGGCGTGACCGGTGTCACGGGAACCAGCAGACCGCGGCGTTCGACGACCGCTCTGCGGTGGGAGAAGTAGATGTCTGGCAGTGGGATCCGTTCGCGTTCAATGTATTGCCACACGTCCAATTCGGTCCAGTTGCTGATGGGAAACACCCGCATGTGTTCGCCCTTGTGCAGCATGGGGTTGAACAAGTGCCACAGCTCCGGGCGCTGCTGTCTCGGGTCCCACTGGCCGAAGACGTTCCGATGACTGAAGATCCGCTCCTTGGCCCGTGCTTTCTCCTCGTCTCGTCTCGCGCCGCCAATCAGGGCGTCAAAGCCATGCTCATCAATGGCTTCGAGCAGGGTCACGGCCTGCGCGGCATTGCGCGAGGCCACTTCGCCCGACGGTACGTCAGGAAGCGTGACCGTGCCGCGCCGCAGACTGTCTTCTACATGGGCGACTACCAGCGTTTCGTCCGGCAAGATGCTGCGATCTCGGAAGGCGATGACCTCCTCGAAGTTGTGGCCTGTGTCCACATGCAGCAAGGCGAACGGTAGCTTTTCACCTGCAAAGGCCTTGCGGGCGACATGCAGCACCACGCAGGAATCTTTTCCCCCAGAGAAAAGGAGGGTAGGTCGTTCGAATACGGCAGCCGTCTCCCGCAGGATGTAGGCCGCCTCGGCTTCCAATCGGTCAAGCTGATGATTGGTGAGACGGGTGCCATGGCTGGGCAGTTGAGTGGTCATGCTGAAACGGCGTTGGTCGAATGCAAACCGCACTCGCTGGTGTTCGCGTCCTTGATCTCCCACCACCAGCGCCCTGCCCGGATGTTCTCGCCAGGCTTGATGGCACGGGTGCAGGGCTCACAGCCAATGCTGGGGTAGCCGCGGGCATGCAGAGGGTTGACAGGCACGTGATGCAAGTTGGCAAAGGCCCAGACCTGATCGGTGGCCCATGTGGCCAGGGGGTTGAACTTCTTCATGCCGGTCGCTGTATCGATTTCGCGCTCTGCGAGCGTCGAGCGGCTCAAGGCCTGCTCCCGCCGCTGGCCTGTGACCCAGGCAGTTCGTCCAGTCAGGGCGCGGGCCAGGGGTTGAACCTTCCGGATGTGGCAGCAGCGTTTACGCAGATCGACGCTCTCATAGAAGGCGTTCAACCCGTGCTGCTGCACAAACTCGTGTGTCGCACCGGCATCTGGCTGAACCACCTTGATGCGCAGGCCGTAGCGTTGCTCGGTCATTCTCAGCGTTGCCAGCGTCTCGGCATGCAGTCGACCGGTGTCGATGGCAATCAGTTCAATTCCAAGTCCATGGCGCGCAATCAGATGAGCCAAGACTTGATCCTCCACCCCCATGCTGGTGGCCAGAACGGCGCCCGGGCAGGCGGCCGCCTCCTGCAGGATCGAAAGTGTCCTTGCGATGTGCGCGGGCTCCTCGCCGCTGCTGGTGCCGTGCACCTGAATGTCGGCTTGCAGCTTGGGGTAGTTGGGTTGAAAGTCCACCGTCACCAACCGCAACGCCTGTTCGGCAGACGCCCGGCTTTCTCCTGGGCGCAGCACCGCGCTGGAAAAGCCACAGCGCGCCAGCAGTGGGGCCATATCCGCCACCACGTCACCCGTGGCGCGGATGTCGCCGCCGTAGTGGAACCGCTGCCGCAGCAGCCTGGCCTGACTGTAGGCCCGCCCATCGGTCCACTTGGGGAACTCCAGCCGCACCTG
>CAZRRW010000195.1:3187-4381 GCA_964602505.1 uncultured Burkholderiaceae bacterium | reverse complement strand
CCCATCGGGCCGAAGGCGGTGCCCTTGGCGTTGGAGGCGCCGGTGCGCAGCCAGTTTGGCTTCCACATCATCCGGGTGGATGACATCCGCCAGGCCCAGGTGCCCAGCATGGAAGAACTGCGCCCCCAGATCGCGCAGAACCTCCAGCAGCAGAAGCTGCAGAACTTCCAGGAAGACCTGCGCAAGAAGGCTCGGATTCAGTAGTTTTGTTTGATTCTCTGCGTTTTTCTGGCACGCGATCAAACTGGCGATGAATATCCGGCAGGCCCGTCCTTGGCCGATTTTCTGAACCTTTTGGCAGATTGTTGGCCTTCTGGCTGAGCGCGCATGTCGCCCAGGGAAGTTGCGCGCTTAGGCCTGCTGAACCCAGGCCCGGGCGTTGTGAAACATCCGCATCCAGGGGCTGTGGGCCGACAGGTCACCTGAAGTCCAACTCATCTGCACGTTGCGGAACACCCGCTCCGGGTGGGGCATGAGCGCCGTGACTCGGCCGTCGGCTGTGGTCACCCCGGTCAGCCCGCCTGGGCTGCCGTTCGGGTTGGCGGGGTAGGCCTCGGTGGGCTCACCGGTGTTGGCCACAAAGCGCAAGGCGGTCTTCACGGCGCTGGCGTCGCCGCGCTGAGAGAAGTCAGCAAACCCCTCGCCATGCGCCACCGCCACGGGCAGGCGGCTACCCTGCATGCCCCGGAAGAAAAGGCTTGGGCTGTCCGTCACCTCCACCATGCTCCATCGCGCCTCGAACCGCCGTGACTGGTTGTGGGTGAAGCGCGGCCAGGCGCTGGTACCTGGGATGAGGGGCGACAGCGCGGCCAGCATCTGGCAGCCGTTGCACACACCCAGGGTGAACGTGTCGCTACGCGCGAAAAAGGTGGCAAATGCTTCGGCCAGGGCGGGGTTGAAGAGGATGGACCGGGCCCAGCCCTCCCCCGCGCCCAGGGTGTCGCCGTAGCTGAAGCCGCCGCAGGCCACCGCCCCCGAGAACCCGTCCAGACGCTGGCGACCCGACTGCAGGTCGCTCATGTGGACGTCGTAGGGTTCGAACCCGGCCAGGTGGAAGGCGTAGGCCATCTCCTGGTGGGAATTGACGCCCTGCTCCCGCAGGATGGCCACTCGGGGCCTGGCCGTGTGAACCGCAGGCGCCGGGGGCATTGAGTCTGGCGCAAAGCTCGGCGACACCGACAGGCCTGGGTCATC
>CAZRRW010000195.1:0-3151 GCA_964602505.1 uncultured Burkholderiaceae bacterium | reverse complement strand
AGGCCGGGTTGTCGCGCTGGCGGGCCATGCGCCATGACACCTCGTCCCAGGCCTTGAACAGTTCGGCGCGTGTGGCGCTGTAGACGACCTTCGTGTCACGCCAAACCTCGATCTGGTCTTTCTGGTTGGGCTTGCCAATGAAATGGGCATGCGTGGACAAGCCATGTGCGCGCAGGGTCTGCATCACCTGGTTCCGCTGAGCGGTACGCACCTGCAGCACCACACCCAGTTCCTCGCTGAACAGCGCGCGCAAGGTCGCGTCATTGCGGCGCTCACCCATGTGCAGCGCCCAGTTCTTGGCGTCCCCCCAGTCCATGCGGCTGTCGGTGGTGCCGTCGCCCTCGGTGATGAGCATGGCGACGTTGAGCGACACCCCGCAGTGCCCGGCAAAGGCCATCTCGCACACGGTGGCCCACAGACCCCCATCGCTCACATCGTGGTAGGCCAGCACCTGCCCAGCGGCCCGCAGCGCATTGACCGCATCCACCAGACGGCGCAGCGAAGCGGGCTCATCCAGGTCGGGCGGGGTGTTGCCCGTGGCCCCCAGGGCCTGCGCGAGGATGCTGCCACCCATGCGGCGCTTGCCTTGGCCCAGATCCACGAACACGAGGGTGGTGTCCTCAAAGGGCTCGCCCCCCTGCCCCACCAGACGCAACTGGGGGGTGAAGCTGTCACGGACGTCACCCAGCACACCAAAGGCAGTGACCACCAAGGTCACCGGGGCGACCACCTTGCGGGCCATGCCGCCGTCCGGACTGTCTTCCTGCCACATCATGCGCATGGACAGGCTGTCCTTTCCCACGGGCACGCCCACGCCAATCTCCGGGCAGGTTTCCAGGGCCACCGCACGCACCGTGTCATAGAGCGCGGCGTCCTCGCCCGGCTCACCGCACGCGGCCATCCAGTTGCAGCTCAGCTTCACCTGAGCCAGGTCAATCGGCGCGGCCAGCAGGTTGGTGAGAGCCTCGCCCACGGCCAGACGGCCCGAAGCGGGCGCGTTCAACACCGCCACGGGCGAACGCTCGCCCATGGCCATGGCCTCGCCTCGAAAGCCAGCGTAGTCCGCCAGCGTCACCGCACAGTCGGCCACCGGCACCTGCCAGGGGCCCACCATCTGGTCACGGTGCGACAGGCCACCCACCGTACGGTCGCCAATGGTGACGAGAAAGCGCTTGCTCGCAACCGTTGGGTGGCGCAACACGTCTCGGCAGGCCTGGGCCAAGTCCACGCCAGTCAAGTCCAGCGGCGGCAAGGCCACGGCTTGGCGCGTCACCTGCCGGTGCATCTTGGGCGGTTTGCCCAGCAACACGCCCATGGGCATGTCCACCACTGGCGGCGAATTGGGGGCGCCCAACTGCAGCTGAGGCTCGGCCGTCGCCACTCCCACCACGGCGAAGGGACAGCGCTCACGCTCACAGACCATCTGAAACTGCTCGAGCCTGGCCGGGTCCAGAGCGATCACGTAGCGCTCCTGGCTTTCGTTGCACCAGATCTCTTTGGGCGCCAAGCCGGTTTCCTCAAGCGGGATGGCCGACAGATCGAACCGCGCGCCCACGCCAGCGTCATTGGCCAGCTCCGGGAACGCATTGCTCAGGCCCCCGGCCCCCACGTCATGGATGGCCAGCACCGGGTTGTGCTCACCCAGCGCCCAGCAGGTGTTGATGACCTCCTGGGCCCGCCGCTCGATCTCGGGGTTGGCCCGCTGCACCGAGGCGAAATCCAGTTCGGCCGAATTGGCCCCCGCATCCATCGAACTGGCAGCCCCACCGCCCACGCCAATGCGCATGCCTGGGCCTCCCAGCTGCACCAGCAGCGTGCCGGGAGGGAAGCGCACTTTGCTGACCTGGCTGGCATCGATCGACCCCAGGCCACCAGCAATCATCACCGGCTTGTGGAAGCCGCGGCGCACACCGGCCACGGTCTGCTCGTACACCCGGAAATAGCCGCCGAGATTGGGGCGGCCAAACTCGTTGTTGAAGGCCGCGGCGCCGAGGGGACCTTCGGTCATGATCTGGCGCGGGCTGGCCACATGGGCAGGGCTGCCATAGGGCCCACCGTTGGCGGCCTCCCAGGGAGCGTCCATGTCGCTCAGACACAGATTCGACACCGAAAAGCCGCAGACGCCCGCTTTCGGTCTGGCGCCACGGCCGGTGGCGCCCTCGTCGCGGATTTCGCCGCCGGCGCCAGTGGCCGCCCCGGGGTCGGGGGAGATGGCGGTGGGGTGGTTGTGGGTCTCCACCTTCATCAGCACATGGCTGGTGGCTGCCTGGGCGCGATATTGGTTGGCGCTGGTCAGCGGGTGGGCGCCCCATCGCTCCAGCTTGTGGCCCGCCATCACCGCCGCGTTGTCGCTGTAGGCCACCACCGAGTTGGCCGGGTGCGCGGCCTCGGTATGGCGGATCATCTGAAACATCGACAGGGGCTCGTCCACACCGTCGATGGTGAAGCGGGCATTGAAGATCTTGTGCCGGCAATGCTCGCTGTTGGCTTGGGCGAACATCAGCAGCTCCACGTCCGACGGGTCGCGCCCGAGCTTGCCGAAGGCATCCACCAAGTAGTCGATCTCATCGTCCGACAGTGCGAGCCCCATGGCCTGGTTGGCCTGCACCAGCGCGGCTCGTCCCCGCGCCAGCACGTCCACCCGCTCCAGCGGCGGGCTTTGCAGGACGGCAAACAGCTTCAAGGCATCCTGCCGCTGGGCCAGCACCGACTCGGTCATCCGGTCGTGCAGCACGGCCTGAACCGCTTCCAGTTCATCAGCAGCCAGCCGCTTGCCACTGCCCAGCCCCAACAAGCCGGGCTTGGCGGTCAGCGCAAACTCGGTCCAGCGTTCAATGCGAAGCACGCCAGCACCGCAGTTGCGGGCAATGTCGGTGGCCTTGGAGGCCCAGGGCGACACCGTACCCAGCCTGGGGCTGACCAGGAATGTGTACGCTGCACCGGGTTCTGGTGGAGGGGCGGGCGGTCCATATGCCAGCAAGCCAGACAGCTTGTCGCGCAGCGCCGCGTCGGGCATTGCCGCCGTGGCTACTCCGTGGCAGTACCGGGCCTGCAAAGAGCTGACCGAGGGCACGACCTGCTGCACCTTCAACGGAAAACCCAGATCCACCGCTTCCTCATCCTCCACAAGGAACTGGACGCGGACGACGGC
>CAZRRW010000194.1:0-4396 GCA_964602505.1 uncultured Burkholderiaceae bacterium | reverse complement strand
CCATAGATCTGTGCCACCACGTAGACGAAGGACACGAAGATGGCGCAGATGATGCCCACCATGCGCGGCAGGTTGCCCTCGAAGCGGGCGCCCAAAAAGTCAGGAATGGTGAACTGGCCGAACTTGCGCAGGTAGGGTGCGAGCAGCAGTGCGACCAAGCAGTAGCCACCTGTCCAGCCCAGGATGAAGGCCAAGCCGCCGTAGCCGGTGAGGTACAGCGTGCCAGCCATGCCAATGAAGGAGGCAGCAGACATCCAGTCGGAGCTGGTGGCCATGCCGTTGTTCATTGCGGGCACTCGGCGGCCTGCCACGTAGTACTCGGCTGTGTCAGAGGTACGGCTCATTACGCCGATGCCGGCGTACAGCAGCACGGTGCCACCGAGGAAGACGTAGCCAATGAAGTTTTTCGGCAGGCCAGCAAACTCCAGCAGTGCAAGCACCACCAGGAAGACGAGGAAACCACCGACGTACCAGCTGTAGATTTTGTTGAGCTGGCTCTTGAGGTCTTTTTGTGTAGATGCGTTGAACATCAGTCGTCTCCTTCGTCCACACCGTATTGCTGGTCGAGCGCATTCATCGCTTTGGCGTAATACCAAATGATGAGCATGTACACGATCAGCGCCCCTTGTGCCGCTACCCAAAACGCAAACGGCCAGCCCAGGAAGTTGAACGACAAGTCGCGGGCCAAAAAGCCCACCACAAACGTCACAACAAACCAAATGGCTAGCAGGATGGCCGTGAGCCGCAGGTTCTTGCTCCAGTATTCCTGGTGCTTTGCTGTCAGTTCCATACCGTCTCCTTTTAGGACCTACATTCGCTCGGCACCCGTTGCCGGGGCCTTGCCCTCTCGCAGCTTTTGGGTTCGCCTTTAGGGGCTCGCCTTGCAGCCTTCATCGTGAGCGTGCTCTCACACATTCACGGTGATCTTGGTCTCCAGCTCAAGCTGGGTGGCCACCTTGGGCTCAAAGCCCTTGAGATGGCGGATGATTTTTCGCACTTCGTTCACGTTGCCCAAGTCAAAGTAACCCGGGCTAGCTGGTAGTAGCCATAGGGGCTCATGGGCTGGAGCTTGATGTTCTTCTTCAGCGGCGACACAGCCTCCTCCAGCCGCTGCTCGGCAATCAGCACCAAGGCCAAGCCGTACCAGGCGCGGTCGAGCTTCTCGTCCAGCGCCACCGCTTGGCGAAAGTCCGCCTCCGCCTCGGCGCGACGGCCCGCCCGGTCATGGATGAAGCCACGGTTGAACCAAGCCGTGGCTCGTTCGGGTGACTGGGCAATCACCGTGTTCAGTTCGCGCAGCGCCTCGTCTGCCTGGCCGCTTTGCGCCAGGCTGAAGGCCAGGCTTTCCTGGATGGCCGCGTCGGATGGATCCTTGATCAGCCAGGCGCGGTAGGCGGCCTGGGCCTGCGCGGTGTTGCCCAGCAACTGCCAGAACTTCACCTGCTGGACGGTGGCCCATTGGCCGACGATCTGACCGAGGCTGCGACGCGGTGGGATGCTCATGTGCGGTGCATCGGTTGGGGCAGGAGCCAGCGTTTGCATGCGTGGGGTGCTTTCTGGCAGATGGTTCAGCGGCAAGCCGCCACACCCGCTTCAAGGCAGGCGGCAATCTTGGCCTGTGTGGCAATCAGCCAGACAAAGCCCAGCAGGAAAAACGCCGCCAGAGGCACGTGCTGATCCAGCACCACCTTGGGCGTGATCAGGCGGGTGAGTTTGATGACCGGGCGGGCCAGCACGTCCAGCAGTTGCCAGAAGATGTTCTTCTCGCGCGTGGCACCGGCCAGGATGCCAACCAGGAACCGGCCGAGCAACGCCATCAGCGCGAGTTCGGCAAGGGCCTTGACGACGACAGCAAACAGCATGGGCGCGACAACTCCGAAGGCGTGACCTTTGTCACGGCGCGAAGTAAACCCCATGGCTTGAAGGGATGCAAACCCTTATCTTTCTTGTGGGTATTGACCCGATTCAGGCATCGCGATTCGGGTTTGCCCTGAGGGCATGCCCCACGGCCTACTGCAACGCGACGTGCGGCGTCCACTTGGGTGCCTCGGTTTTGGCTTACAGAACCTGACGCCGCTTCTCGCCTGGGTCAGTGCAACCAAAGTGGCACAGGGAAATTCCTAGGGCCGAAGGCGGTCATGCCGCAGCCCCGCGGCTCAGGTTGAGCGGAAGATGAAGTAAACCGCTCCCACCAGGCACAGCGATGCCCATAGGTAATCCAGCTTCAGCGGCTGGTTCATGTAGAGCACCGCAAACGGAACAAACACGCTAAGGGTGATGACTTCCTGCGTGATCTTCAGCTGCGCGAGATTGAAGGCCCCCGACTGGTAACCAATGCGGTTGGCGGGTACCTGAAACAGGTACTCGACCAACGCGATACCCCAGCTCGCCAGGGCCGCCGCATACCAAGGGGCTGTGGCCAAGTTCTTGAGGTGCCCATACCAGGCGAAGGTCATGAACACATTCGCCAGAAGCAGCAGGCTGATGGTCTGTACTGGAATGGGCAGTTGCGACATCCAAGCGGTCATGGGCGAGCTCCAATCAAGTGTGTCGGGAGACCTGACTCAGCGCGCAGCGGCTGGTGGGCCACTGCGGCGGCCAGTGCCTGCACCGGCCCGAGGCACGGCAAGTGCAAGTCCGGTGCCAGTTCGGCGAGTGGCACCAGCACAAAGGCGCGCTCGGCCATGCGGGGGTGGGGCACCGTGAGGCTGGGGCTGTGCACCTGCCCGCTGCCATACAGCAGCAGGTCAAGGTCAAGCGTGCGTGGGGCGTAGCGCAGGGTGGGGCTGCGCACCCGGCCAAACTGCTGCTCGAGGTCCAGCAGCGCCTGCAGCAGCTCGGGGGCGCTCAGCCGAGTGCGCAGATGAACCACGCCATTGACGTAGTCGGGGCCCAGCCCAGCAGCCTCGCCGGTGGTGCCTGTGGAGGCTGGCAGCGGTGCGCTGCGGTACAGGCGCGATGCAGCCACCATGTCCACCCCGGTCAATCGGCCCAGTGCGGCTTGCGCTGCACGCAAGGTGGCCACCGCATCGCCCAGGTTGGCCCCCAGGGCGATATAGGCGTCGACAGGGTCTCGCTCAGGCATCCGGCGCGGGCGAGGCCGCATCGCCGTCAGCCGAACGCCCCGCTGCCTTGGGTTTGCGCCGCCGCCGACGCTTGGCCGGGCGGGTGCGCTCGGAGCCCCCAGCGCGTTGCTGCTCGTCGCGGGCCTGGGCCATCAGTTCGGCGCGCTCCTCGTCGCTGCCCTCGGCAAAGTCTTCCCACCAGTCCACCAGCGAGGCCGGTACCTCGCCTACCTTCTCACGCAGGAGCAGGAAGTCAAACCCCGCCCGGTAGCGGGCACTCTGCACGGTGGACAGGGGCGCATTGCCGGTGCGCCGCTCAAAGCGCGGCTGCATCAGCCAGATCTCGCGCATGTCGGCGGCCAGCTTGCCGCGGCCCGAGATGTCGCCGATGCGCTGGTTGAACACCTCGTCAATCGCGTCGTGCAGTGATGGGATGACATGCTCGCCGTTGGCCCGCTTGCCAGCCCAGCGGTGCTGCACCTCGTGCCACAGCATGGCGGCCAGCAGAAAGCTGGGCACCACCGACTTGCCTGCATTCACCCGGTCGTCGGTGTCCTTCAGGGCCGCTTCGACAAAGGCATGGTGAGAGGCGGGCGCCTGGGTGTTGAACACCGGCTCCAGCAGGGGCAGCACCTCGGCGCCCAGGCCCTCGTGCCGCAGCTGGGCGACCGACCTCAGCGCATGCCCGGTCTGCAGCAGCTTGACCGTCTCGTCGAACAGGCGCGAGGCCGGCACGTTGGCCAGCAAGGCGGACATCTCGCGCAGGGGCTTGCGGGTGTGGGGCTCGATCTGGAAGCCCAGCTTGGCCGCCAGCCGCACCGCGCGGATGATGCGCACCGGGTCTTCGCGGTAGCGGGCCACCGGGTCGCCGATCATGCGCAGCTGCTTGGCAGCGATGTCGGCGGCGCCGCCGTGGTAGTCGACCACCACGGCGCGGGTCGGGTCGTAGTACATGGCGTTGACGGTGAAGTCGCGCCGCGCAGCGTCCTCGTCCTGCGGGCCCCACACGTTGTCGCGCAGCACCCGGCCGTCGTCGCCCACCGCGTGGGTCTTGCCCTGCAGCTCGGCCTTGGCGCTGCACTCATTGCCGCCCACCTGTGCGGCATCGGCCTCTTTCAGCAGGGCGCGGAAGGTCGACACCTCGATCACCTCGCGGCCCCACACCACATGCACGATGCGAAAGCGCCGCCCGATGATGAAGGCGCGCCGGAACAGCTGCTTCACCTGCTCCGGGGTGGCGTTGGTGGCCACGTCGAAGTCCTTGGGGTGCACGCCCAGCATCAGGTCGCGCACTGCGCCGCCCACGATGTAGGCCTCGAAGCCGGCTTCCT
>CAZRRW010000193.1:0-4418 GCA_964602505.1 uncultured Burkholderiaceae bacterium | reverse complement strand
CTCGTCGGCCAGGGCCTCCAGGGTCTTCTTGACCACGCCTACATAGTCCTCGGGCAGGGCCTTGCTGTCGGTCCGCGGGTAGGTCAGGACCTTGTGCTTCTCATACAGGGCCTGTGCCAGCGACAGGGTGGTCTTGGCCGAGAAGCCGAACTTGCTGTTGGCCTCGCGCTGCAGCGAGGTCAGGTCAAACAGCAGCGGGCTGGACTGGGTGGTGGGCTTGCTCTCGTCCTCCACGCTGGCGGTCTTGCCACGCACCGCGTCGGCAATGGCCTGGGCGTCGCGCTCGTTCCACACCCGCTCGGCGCGGGCATGCTCGTCGTCGCCCTTGCGGAAGGCTGGGTCGAACCAGCGCCCGCCGTAGGTGCCCGCCTCGGCAGCAAACGTCGCGTGCACCTCCCAGTAGTCGCGCGACTTGAACTTGCGGATGCGTTCTTCGCGCTCCACCACCACGCTGAGGGTGGGTGTCTGCACCCGCCCCACGGTGGTGAGGAAGAAGCCGCCGTCGCGCGAGTTGAAGGCCGTCATGGCCCGGGTGCCGTTGATGCCCACCAGCCAGTCGGCCTCGCTGCGGCAGCGTGCGGCGTCGGCCAGGGGGCGCATCTGCTCGTCGCTGCGCAGGGTCTCAAAGCCCTCGCGGATGGCTTGCGGCGTCATGCTCTGCAGCCACAGGCGGCGCACCGGCTGCCTGGCCTTGGCGTAGTCCTGGATCAGGCGGAAGATGAGCTCACCCTCGCGACCCGCGTCGCAGGCATTGACCAGCGCGCCCACGTCCTTGCGCTTGGCCAGCTTGACGATGGCGTTCAGCCGGCCCTTGCTCTTGTCGATGGGGTTGAGCTCGAAGTGCGGCGGGATCACCGGCAGGTTGGCAAAGCTCCACTTGCCGCGCTTGACGTCAAACTCATCCGGGGCCTTGATCTCGACCAGGTGCCCGACCGCCGAGGTGACCACCCAGTCGTCGGCCTCGAAGTACTCGCCCTTCTTCTCGAACTTGCCGGCCGTGGGCGTGAGCGCCCGCACGATGTCCTGCGCCACCGACGGCTTCTCGGCAATGACCAGTGTTTTGCTCATGTGAACTTCTTCAAACCTTCCACGTCTTCGGGAAACATCTCGCCCGCTTCCACAAACTTCACCAGGCCGTCGCGCCCGCGCACCACCACCAGGGGCAGGCCCTTGCCCCTGGGCAAAGCGCTTTGCAGGGCCTTCTGCGCCTCGGTACTGCCGTGGCCTGCGCTGCCAATCCACGCGCTGGGCCAGGTGTAGGCCTTGGCCTTCAGATACTGCTCGGCCGCGCTTCGTTCCTTGTCGATCGACAGGCCCAGCACGGTGAGCCCCTTGGCGCGCTGAGCCTCCCACAGCTTCTGCATGTGGGGCGACTGCACCGCACAGAAGGGGCACCAGCTAGCCCACCAGTACAGCACGACCACCCGGCCCGCCGCCTGCGCCTCGCCGAAATGGCCGCCGCCCAGCAGGGGCAGCCGTGGCAAGGCCACTCGCTGGCCCAGGGCCCAGGGCATGGCCTGCTGCGGCTGGGCCTGGGCCCAGCCCCATGGCCACACCGGCCCCAGGCAGGCTGCCGCCAGGCCCGTGGCCAGCAGGGGTCTGCGGGTTTGCAAAACAGCATCCATAGAATTCGCCCTCCTCGCGCGCACGCGTACGCGCGCCCACGCGCATGCGCGCACACGCGCGCACGCTCAATACAATTTACAAAACTTCCGCGACACCCGTGGCGAACCGTTCCATGCCCTCCCCGGTCAAACCTTCCACCCAGGCCACGCCCAGGCGGGGCGCCCAGCCCACCGCCAAGAGGCCGCCGGCCAAGGCCAGCACTGCGGGACGGCGCATCCAGGTGCGCCGCTCGGGCGTGCATGGCAAGGGCGTGTTTGCGCTGCAGCCCATTGCCAGGGGCGAGACCATCATCGAATACATCGGCGAGGTGATCGACTGGCCCGAGGCCCTGCGCCGCCACCCGCACAACCCGGCCGAGCCCAACCACACCTTCTATTTCACGAAGGACGAGAAGCACGTGATTGACGCGAACGTGGGCGGCAACGCGGCCCGCTGGATCAACCACTCGTGTGCGCCCAACTGCGAGGCGGATGAAGAAGGCGGCCGCATCTTCATCAAGGCGCTGAGCACGCTGCAGCCCGGCGAGGAGCTGTTCTACGACTACGGGCTCACCATCGATGAGCGCTACACGCCCAAGCTGAAGAAGCAGTACGAATGCCGCTGCGGGGCCCGCAACTGCCGCGGCACCATGCTGGCACCCAAGCGCTGAGGCCCTTGGCCTGGCACGGCGTGCATGGCGGCTCCTGCCTTTCTTGACTGGCAGCCCGAGGCGCTGTACGAGCGGCTTCAGGCACCGGCCGCCCGCCTGGGCTGGCCCGCCGTGGCCGTGGAGGCTGTGGCCGAAACCGGCTCCACCAACACCGACCTGCTGGCCCAGGCCCGCCGCGGCGACCTGAGCCCCACGGTGCGGGTGGCCACGCGGCAGACCGCCGGGCGCGGCCGGCGTGGCCGCGAATGGCACAGCGCCCAGCACGTGCCCGGTGCGTCGCTGGCCTTCAGCGTGAGCCTGCCACTGGACCTGACCGAGGGGGCTGGCCAACGCTGGAGCGGCCTGTCGCTGGCGGTGGGCGTGGCCCTGGCCGAGGCGCTTGACCCTGCGGTGCAGCTGAAGTGGCCCAACGACCTGTGGTGGCAGGGCCGGAAGCTGGGGGGCATCCTGATCGAATCCAGCCACGGCGTTGCAGTGGTGGGCGTGGGCCTGAACATCGCCCGCGACCCGGATCACCCCACCGCAGGCCTGAGCACCGGCTTTGCCAGCCTGCAGGAGCTGCTGGGCGGCGCCACTGACGAGCCCGCTGCACCGCTGGCCGTACAAACCTGGCACAGCGCCGCCCTGGCGGTGCTGCAGGCCGCTGCCCAGTTGCGCGACGAGGGCTTCGCCACAGGCTTTGCGCAGCGCTTTGCGGCGCGCGACGCCCTGCGCGGCCAGCCGGTGGTGGTGAGTGGCCCGCCGCTGCTGCAGGGCACCGCCTGCGGTGTGGACGACGCGGGCGCACTGCTCGTGCATACTGCCGCCGGCATGCAAACCATCCACAGTTCTGAGGTGTCGGTCCGGCCCGCAAGCGCGCTGGCCGGGCCACACGGTGCCTGATGCTGCGCGTGCTGGTGTTGCTGCTGATCGCGGCGAATATCGGCTTCTGGGCCTGGAGCCAGGGCCACCTGGCTGCGCTCTCCCCACCACTGCCCAACCCCCAGGCCGGCCGCGAGCCCGAGCGGATGGCGCAGCAGATCAAGCCTGAAGCCATCAAGCTGCTGCCGCCCGAGGCCAGCGCCGCCGCGCCAACGGAATGCCTGGAGTCACCCACCCTGAACGCCGAGGCAGCCCAAACGGTGCGCGGGCTGCTGAGCGCCAAGCTGCCAGCGGGCGCCTGGAGTGTGCAGGAGACGGTGGAGCCCCCCACCTGGGTGGTGTACATGGGGCGCTATGCCAGCGTGGCGCAGATGGAGGCCAAGAAGGCCGAACTGCGCAAGCTGAACGTCGTGTTTGACGAAGTGCGCACCAACCCCGAGATGCAGCCCGGCCTGTCGCTGGGGGTGTTCAAGCAGCGCGTCAACGCCGAGAAGACCCTGGAAGAGGTGGGCAAGAAGGGCGTGCGCTCGGCGCGCATCGAGACCCTGGTGCCCGAAAAGCGGGGCGAGGTGTTCCGCGTGCCCGCCGCTGACGAAGCCGCCCGCGCCGCGCTGGCCGACATGGCCTCCCAGCTGCCCGGGCGCGGCTTCACGGCCTGCAAGTCCTAGGCGGGGCCGAGGCCACGCCCCAAATGAAAAACGGCACCCGAGGGTGCCGCCTTGCTTGAGCCGCCAGCAGGGCTTAACGGGCCACCACGCGCACCATCTCGAGGCACTTGTTGGAGTAGCCCCATTCATTGTCATACCAGCTCACCACCTTGACGAAGGTGCTGTCCAGCGCAATGCCGGCCTCGGCATCGAACACGCTGGTGCACACCTCGCCCCGGAAGTCGGTGGCCACCACCTTGTCTTCGGTGTAGCCCAGCACGCCCTTCATGGCGCCCTGGCTCTGCGCCTTCATTTCGGCGCAGATCTCGGCATAGGTAGCCGGGCTGTTCAGCTCGACGGTGAGGTCGACGACCGAGACATCACTGGTGGGCACGCGGAAGGCCATGCCTGTGAGCTTGCCCTTGAGTTCGGGCAGCACCACACCCACCGCCTTGGCCGCGCCCGTGCTGCTGGGGATGATGTTCTCCAGAATGCCGCGGCCGCCCCGCCAGTCCTTGTTGCTGGGGCCGTCCACCGTCTTCTGCGTGGCGGTGGCCGCGTGCACCGTGGTCATGAGCCCGCGCTTGATGCCCCACTTGTCGTTGAGCACCTTGGCCACCGGGGCCAGGCAGTTG
>CAZRRW010000192.1:0-4445 GCA_964602505.1 uncultured Burkholderiaceae bacterium | reverse complement strand
CCCGGGAAATGCGCCGCTCGCTGTTGGTGACCGTGCCTTCCTTCTCGCCCCAGGTGGTGGCAGGCAGCAGCAGGTCGGCATAGGCACAGGTCGCGGTGGTGGCAAAGGCTTCCTGCACCACCACATAGTCACAGCGGCTCAGGGCCTCGTGCACCCGGGCCTGGTTGGGCATGGACTGGGCTGGGTTGGTGCACGCAATCCACAGGGCCTTGATTTCGCCGCGGGCGGCGGCCTCGAACATCTCCACCGCGGTCTTGCCGGGGCTGGCCGGAACGGCCGCCGGGCTGATGCCCCACAGGGCCGCCACCTCCGCCCGGTGGGCCGGGTTGGCCATGTCTCGGTGGGCACTCAGCAGGTTGGCCAGGCCGCCCACCTCGCGCCCGCCCATGGCATTGGGCTGGCCCGTCAGGCTGAACGGCCCCGCCCCGGGCTTGCCGATTTGCCGGGTGGCCAGGTGCAGGTGAATGAGCGCTGCGTTCTTGGCCGTCCCACTGGCGCTTTGGTTCAGGCCCTGGCAGTACAGCGACAGCACCGAGGGGCTTTCGGCCCACCAGGTGGCCAGGGTTCGCAGGTGGTCGATCCCGATGCCGCACACCTCGGCCACCACCCCGGGGGTGTAGTCGGCCACGATGGCCTCCAGCTCGGCAAACCCGCTGGTGTGCTGGTGGATGAACTGGCGGTCCACGGCATCCTGGGCGAGCAACAGGTGCAGCAGGCCGTTGAAGAGCATCACGTCAGTGCCCGGCAGCAGCGGCAGGTGCAGATCCGCCTGGGTGGCCGTTTCGGTGCGGCGCGGGTCGACACACACGATCTTCAGGGCCGGGTTGCGCCGTCGTGCGTCTTCGATGCGGCGGAACACGATGGGGTGTGCATGGGCGGTGTTGCTGCCCGCGATGACGATGAGCTGGGCGTGGTCGATGTCCTCGTAACAGGCGGGGGGGGCATCCGCGCCCAGCGTCTGCTTGTAGCCTGCCACCGCACTGCTCATGCACAGCCGTGAATTGGTGTCAACGTTGTTGGTGCCAATCAGGCCCTTGGCGATCTTGTTGAAAACGTAGTAGTCCTCGGTGAGCAACTGGCCCGAGAGGTAGAGGCCCACGGCGTCTGGCCCATGCCGACGGATGGTTTCGGCAAATCGCTCGGCCGCCTCTTGCAAGGCGGGCGCCCAGGCCACGGTCTCGGGTGCCGCCTTCGGGTCTGTGCGGCGGCCCACGCGGCGCATGGGGGCCAGCAGGCGGGTGTGCTGGGTGACCGTGGCGCTGGCCGTCAGATGCAGCGTGGTGCCCTTGGTACACAAGCGGCCAAAGTTGGCCGGGTGATCCGGGTCACCCCGCACCCCGGTGATCTGCGAGCCCTCGCTCTGGATGATGACGCCGCAGCCCACGCCGCAGTAGGGACATGTAGAGCGTGTTTCTTTCACTTGACTGAGTCCCTGCGAAGGCGTTGTCATCTCTCGCAAAGCGATCGCCGTGCAGCGGCAAGATCGCAGTAGGGGCAGGTCGACTGGGTCTCGCGAACGGTGCTCAGCACACCGCTCAGGCCCCGAGGGCCCGCCGCGCCGGGCCCGCCACCGGTTTGGCGGCATCCAGGCCCAGGCTGGCCAGCTCGCGGGCGTCCAGAAAGACCTGGCCTTGCCCGTCCACTCGCACCGAGAAGCGCGGCGTGCAGCCTTCATCCGGGGCCTTGGCGCACCCGTCGTCGAGCCCAATGCTCCAGTTGTGCAGTGGGCAGGCCACGCTGGTGCCGAACACGATGCCCTGGCTGAGTGGCCCCCCCTTGTGAGGGCAGCGGTCGAGCAGGGCAAAGACCTGGTCATCGGCATTGCGAAACACCGCAACGTCCATCGCGCCAGGGCGTGCCACCCGGCGCGAGCCCAGCACCGGGATGTCCTTCAGGCTGCAGATCAGTTTCCAGTGTGGATCCATCGGGTTCACCTCACAACGAAACGGCCTCGAACTGCCGTGTGTCCACGGCTGCCTTGTCGAATTCAAACCACGGGTCGGGCTCACCGTCCAGGCTGAACTGCAGCCTCGCCCACAGGGCCTTGCGGCCTGCTTCGTCCTCGAGGATGCGCTTCTTCACATGGTCCATGCCCACGCGGCTGACGTAGTGCACCGTGCGCTCCAGGTACCAGCCCTCTTCTCGGTACAGCTGCAGGAAGGCGCCGGCGTACTCCAGCACCTCCTCGGCGGTGCGCAGCTTCACCAGAAACTGCGCCACCTCGGTCTTGATGCCGCCGTTGCCGGCGATATAGATCTCCCAGCCGGAGTCCACCCCAATCACGCCCACATCCTTGATGCCCGCCTCCGCGCAGTTGCGCGGGCAGCCGCTGACCGCCAGCTTGACCTTGTGCGGCGCATACATGCGCCACAGGGCCCGCTCAAGGTCCTTGCCCATCTGGGTGCTGTCCTGCGTGCCAAAGCGGCACCACTCACTGCCCACGCAGGTCTTCACCGTGCGCAGGGCCTTGGCGTAGGCGTGGCCACTGGGCATGCCCAGGTCCTGCCACACGCCACGCAGGTCTTCCTTCTTCACGCCCAGCAGGTCGATGCGCTGGCCGCCCGTGACCTTGACGGTCGGGATCTGGTACTTGTCCACTGCGTCGGCGATGCGGCGCAACTCGTCGGCCGTGGTCTCGCCGCCCCACATGCGCGGAATCACGCTGTAGGTGCCGTCCTTCTGGATGTTGGCGTGGCTGCGCTCGTTGATGAAGCGGCTTTGCGGGTCGTCCTTGGCCTCCTTGGGCCATGAGCTGATGAGGTAGTAGTTCACCGCTGGCCGGCAGGTGGCACAGCCATTGGGCGTGCGCCAGGCCAGCGTGCGAAACACCTGGCCAATTGAGGTGAGCTTCTGGGCCACGATGGCCTCACGCACCTCCTGGTGGCTGTGGTCGGTGCAGCCGCACAGGGCCTTCTTCTTGGGGGTGGCGGAATAGTCGCCGCCCGCGGTGAACATGAGGATCTGTTCCACCAGGCCAGTGCAGGAGCCACAGCTCGCGCCGGCCTTGGTGTGCTTGCGCACCTCATCCAGCGTGAACAAACCCTTCTCGCGGATGGTCTTGACGATGGTGCCCTTGCACACCCCATTGCAGCCACACACCTCGGCTTCGTCAGCCATCGCCGCCGCTTTGCTTTGGCCCTGGTGGCCCACGTCGCCAATGTTGTTGTTGATCGCGGCTTCGCCAAACATCAGCTTGTCGCGGATGTCGGCCACGTTCCTGCCTTCGCGCAAGAGCTTGAAGTAGAACGATCCGTCCACCGTGTCGCCATACAGGCAGGCGCCCACCAGCACGTCGTCCTTGAGCACCAGTTTCTTGTAGACGCCACCAAAGGGGTCGCTCATGACGATCTCTTCATGGTCGTCACCGCCCATGAAGTTGCCAGCCGAAAATAGGTCGATGCCCGTGACCTTCAGCTTGGTGGAGGTGAGCGAGCCCTGGTAGCGGCCAATGCCCATTTGCGCCAGGTGGTTGGCAGCCACCTTGGCCTGCTCAAACAAGGGGGCCACCAGGCCATAGGCCACACCCCGGTGGGCGGCGCATTCGCCAATGCTGTAGACCCGCGGGTCGGTCACGGTTTGCAAGGTGTCGTTGACGACGATGCCGCGGTGGCAATGGATGCCACAGCTTTCGGCCAGCGCGGTGTTGGGGCGAATGCCCACCGCCATCACCACCAGGTCGGCATCGACCTCGCTGCCGTCCTTGAAGCGCACCTTGGCCACCCGACCATTCGGCCCAGCCAGTAGCTCTTGCGTCTGGGCACCGATCAGGAACTTCAGGCCGCGCTCTTCCAGCGACTGCTGCAGCAGCTTGCCCGCCACGTCGTCCAGCTGGCGTTCCATCAGCCAGGGCATCACATGCACCACCGTGACCTGCATGCCGCGCTTGGCCAGGCCATTGGCAGCCTCCAGGCCGAGCAGGCCGCCGCCGATCACCACCGCACGCTTCCAGGTGGCCGCAGCGTCAATCATGGCCTGGGTATCAGCAATGTCGCGGTACGCCATCACGCCCGGCAGGTCCTTGCCTGGCACCGGCAGCATGAAGGCGTTGGAGCCAGTGGCCAGCAGCAGGCGGTCGTAGGACTCCTCGACCTTGCCGCCCTTGCCATCCTCGGCATAGACGATGCGCCTGGTACGGTCGATCCGGGTGACCGTCCAGCCGGCGTGCAGGGTGATGCCGTTCTCGCGGTACCACTCCCACGAGTTGAGCACGATCTCCTCCAGAGTCTGCTCGCCCGCCAGCACCGGGCTGAGCAGGATGCGGTTGTAGTTGGGGTGGGGTTCGGCGCCAAAGACGGTGATGTCGTACAGGTCGGGCGTGAGCTTGAGCAGCTCTTCCAGAGTGCGCACCCCGGCCATGCCGTTGCCCACCATCACCAGCTTCAATTGGGTGCCAACCGGCGCGTTGGCCTTCGAGTGCACACGCATGTCCATGCTGTTTCCTTCAG
>CAZRRW010000191.1:0-4525 GCA_964602505.1 uncultured Burkholderiaceae bacterium | reverse complement strand
GCCGTCCAGCTCCAGCACCAGGCGCAGCACGCCGTGCGCAGCCGGGTGCTGCGGCCCGAAGTTGAGGGTGTAGTTCTTGATCTCGCCGCTCATTTCAGGCCCTCAGCCTCGAAGTCAGCGCCCTCGCGCAAACCACCATAGCGATCTTCCCGGATGATGCGCGGCACGATCTCCCGCGGCTCGATGGTCACCGGCTGGTAGATCACCCGCTTCTGCTCCGCGTCGTAGCGCATCTCGACATGCCCGGACACCGGGAAGTCCTTGCGGAAGGGGTGGCCGATGAAGCCGTAGTCGGTCAGGATGCGCCGCAGGTCGGCGTGCCCTTCAAACACGATGCCAAACAGGTCAAAGGCCTCGCGCTCGAACCAGTTGACAGAACTCCACACCGGGTTGAGCGAGTCGATCACCGGGAAGTCGTCGTCGGTGCAGAAGCTGCGCAGCCGCACCCGCCAGTTGTGGGTGATGCTCAGAAGATGTGACACCACGGCGTAGCGCGGCCCGTCCCAGGGCTGGTCGCGGTAGGTCGAATAGTCCATGCCGCACAGGTCGATCAACTGCTCAAACCGCAGCCTCGGGTCGTCGCGCAGGCTCAGGGCCACGTCGCGATAGGTGGATGCCGATACGGTGATGGTGATTTCACCCAGGCGGCGATCCAGGCGTTTCAGGCGTTCGCCCAGCACATCGCGCAAGGCAGATTCAAGCCGGTCGAGGCGCGTGGGCGCAGCCACAGCCTGGGGGCTCGGCTGGTCGGGGGATGCGGTGGGGGCAGTCATGCGCGTTGGCTCCTGTTCAACGCGCGATGGTGTTGGTGCGACGGATCTTGTTCTGCAACTGCATGATGCCGTACATCAAGGCCTCCGCGGTGGGTGGGCAGCCCGGCACGTACACGTCCACCGGCACGATGCGGTCACACCCGCGCACGACCGAATAGCTGTAGTGGTAGTAGCCGCCGCCGTTGGCACATGAGCCCATGCTGATCACCCAGCGCGGTTCGCTCATCTGGTCGTACACCTTGCGCAGCGCGGGCGCCATCTTGTTGCACAGGGTGCCCGCCACGATCATCAGGTCGCTCTGCCGGGGGCTTGGGCGAAACACGACACCAAAGCGGTCAAGGTCGTAGCGGGAGGCGCCCGCATGCATCATTTCCACCGCGCAGCAGGCCAGCCCGAAGGTCATGGGCCACAAAGAGCCGGTCTTCGACCAGTTGATCAGCTTGTCCACCTGCGTGGTGACAAAGCCCTCACCCATCACGCCTTCGAGTGCCATGCCTTATTCCCAGTCCAGGGCGCCCTTCTTCCACTCGTAGACGAAGCCGACCACGAGGATGGAGAGGAACACCATCATCGACCAGAAGCCCACAGCGCCAATCTCCTTCAGGGCAACAGCCCAAGGGAAGAGAAACGCGATCTCCAGGTCGAACAAGATGAACAGAATGGCCACGAGGTAGTAGCGCACGTCGAACTTCATGCGCGCGTCCTCGAAGGCTTCAAAGCCGCATTCGTAGGGGGAGTTCTTGGCGCTGTCTGGCTTGTGCGGAGCGAGCACGTAGCCCAATACCTGCGGAATCACCCCCACGGCAATGCCCACGAGGATGAACAGAATGACCGGCAGATACTCGTTCAAATCCATACTGCTTGCGCGCCCGCAACAGCGTTGAGCCCGTCTTTTCCTCGGCCAGGTTGCCTGCTCCCTGCAGACGCCCGGCCATCCTTGTCAAATTCTGGTTGGTGCCGACGGCGAGACTCGAACTCGCACAGCTTTCGCCACTACCCCCTCAAGATAGCGTGTCTACCAATTTCACCACGTCGGCAAGGTGTTTCGGCAGCATTTGCGCCGCACGACAACCCACTTGTGTGTCGCTTCTGGCTTGCATGAGGACTTGCTCGCCAAAGCCTTCAGAGTTTACTCTGAACACCCCCCTGAAACGGCGAAATCACCTTGCGTGAAACTGACGCTGAGGGGATCTGCGAGCACCGCGCGACGAGCCTCACTTCGTGGGGATCTGGCCGGCCGGATCGGCCGGCGCAGCGGGCGCCGCAGGCGCTTGCTGAGCAGGGGCAGCGCCACTCGCTGCGGGCGCAACAGGCACAGGCGCCGTGCCGGGGATCTGCTGAGCAGCGGGCAGGTTGGCGCCAGCTGGCACGGCAGGAACGGCTGGGGCTGACTCGAGCACGCTGCCGGAGCTTGCCACCGGACGCGCGTTGCCAAAGTAGGCCAATGCCAGAGTGCACACGAAGAACACGGTCGCGAGCACCGCCGTCGAGCGCGAAAGGAAGTTCGCACCACCGCTGGCTCCGAACAGGCTGCCAGAGCCGCCCGTGCCGAAAGCGGCCCCCATGTCGGCGCCCTTGCCCTGCTGCATGAGGACCAGCCCCACGATGGCCAGGCCGCTGAGCAATTGCACGGCAAGGATGATGGTCAACAAAATGGTCATTTCAGACTCCACAAATCTTCAGAAACTCGTCGGCCTTGAGGGAGGCCCCACCCACCAGCCCCCCGTCGATGTCGGGCTGGGCAAACAGCTCTGCCGCGTTGTCGGCCTTGACACTGCCGCCGTACAGCACTTGCACCTGCCTGGCGCCAGCACGCTCAAGCTGCAAACGCAGGGCGGCATGGATCTGCTGAGCCTGCTCCGGCGTGGCCGTCCTGCCGGTGCCAATGGCCCAGACCGGTTCGTATGCAACGACAGCCTTGCCAAGGTCGGCATCCAGCGCGTCAATCACCGCCTGCAGCTGGACACCAACCACTGACAAGGTGGTGCCCGCCTCGCGTTCAGTCAGCGTCTCGCCCACACAGACCACGGGCGTCACGCCAGCGCTGATGGCCGCCTTGGCCTTGGCCGCCACCTGTGCGTTGGTCGTGATAGGCACGCCGCTCGGAATGCCCAACGATCACGTAGCGGCACTCAAACTCCTTGAGCATCGCGGCTGACACCTCGCCGGTGTAGGCGCCCGCTGCGTGTGCCGAGCAATCCTGGGCGCCCCAGCTGATCCAGCTGTTGCGCAACAGTTGGCGGCACTGCTCCAGGTAAGGATAGGGCGAGCAGACTGCCACCGACACCGCAGTGGCTGGCGCCTGCTTAAGGGCGCGCAGCAGTTCCAGATTCGACGCCATGGAACCATTCATCTTCCAGTTGCCGATCACCAGTTTCTTGCGCATGTCGCTTCCGTCCTTCGGCTCACCAGGTCAGCACGATCTTGCCGATGTGCTGGTTGCTTTCCATCAGGGTGTGCGCGGCGGCGGCCTCGGCCGCGGGCAACACCCGAGCCATCACCGGCTTGATGCGCCCCGCCTCGATCAGCGGCCACACCCGCGTCTTCAGCGCGGCGGCAATGGCTGCCTTGAAGGCCACTGGGCGCGGGCGAAGCGTCGAGCCGGTCACCGTGAGCCGGCGACGCATGAGGTTCCACAGATCAATTTCGGCCTTCACGCCCCCCTGCACCGCGATGATGACCAGGCGGCCATCGTCGGCCAGGCAGGCCAGGTTGCGGGGCACATAGTCCCCGGCCACCATGTCCAGCACCACGTCGGCGCCGCGCTGGTCCGTCAGGCGCAGCACTTCGGCGCTGAAATCCTGCGTGCGGTAGTTGATGGCGTGCGCTGCACCCAAGGCAACGCAAGCCGCGCATTTCTCGTCGCTGCCGGCGGTGGCGATGACCGTGGCACCAAAAGCCACAGCCATCTGGATGGCGGTGACGCCAATGCCGCTGGTGCCACCGTGTACCAGCAGCGTGTCCCCCGACTTCAGACCCCCACGGTCGAACACGTTGGACCAGACCGTGAAGAAGGTTTCGGGCAGGCCAGCGGCCTCGGTCAGCGTCAGGCCTGTGGGCACTGGCAGACACTGCGCCACTGGCGCTGGGCAGAGCTCGGCGTAGCCGCCGCCCTGCACCAGGGCACACACCAGGTCACCCCGCCTGAGGCCCGCCTGGGCCATGGCTGCGGCATCCCCCGCCACGATCTCGCCGGCGACCTCGAGCCCGGGGATGTCGCTGACTCCGGGCGGCATGGGGTAGTTGCCCGTGCGCTGCAGCACATCCGGGCGGTTCACGCCCGATGCAGCCACGCGGATCAGCACCTCACCCTCGCCGGCCACTGGGTCTGGGCGAGTGCCCAGCTGCAGCACCTGCGGAGCGCCAAAACGGGTGATTTCAACGGCCATCATGCCAGTGCACCTCTTCCAACCCGGCGAATGGGGCGCGCGGCCCCACGCCGAGCCGGCTTACTGCTGCTGCGCCTGCGCGTCGCTGTGGGCGGGGCGCTCCAGCAGCGCCTTCATCGACAGCTTGATGCGGCCCTTCTCGTCGGTCTCGAGCACCTTGACCTTGACGACCTGGCCTTCCTGCAGGTAATCCGTCACCTTGTTGACGCGCTCGTGGGCGATCTGGCTGATGTGCAGCAGACCGTCCTTGCCGGGCAGCAGGTTCACCAGGGCACCGAACTCGAGGATCTTGGTGATCGGGCCTTCGTAGACCTTGCCCACCTCCACCTCTGCGGTGATCTGTTCGATGCGCTGCTTGGCCAG
>CAZRRW010000190.1:0-4571 GCA_964602505.1 uncultured Burkholderiaceae bacterium | reverse complement strand
TGGAGAGCATCTCTTGTGTGCAGAACGAGATGAACCAGCACATGCTGCAGGACATGGTTCTGGCGAAGAAGAAGCCTGAGATCTACTGGAACATGCTGCAGACGGCTGAGCAGGTTGCAAAGCGCTATGGCATCGACCGCGACCGCATGGACGAGTACGGTGCGGCCAGCCAGCAGAAGGCCTGTGCTGCTCAGGCGGCTGGCAAGTTCAACGACGAGATTGCGCCGATCACCGTGCAGGCAGGCGTGGCGGACCCCGTGATGGGGCTGCGCACGAAGGAGGTGACGGTCAGCGCCGACGAGGGCCTGCGCGAAGGCACCACCAAGGAGGGGATCAGCGGCATCAAACCTGCCATCCCAGGTGGGGTTATCGCTGCGGGCAACGCAAGCCAGTTCTCAGACGGGGCAGGCGCTTGCGTTGTGATGAACGAGGATCTGGCCTCCAAGCGGGGGCTCAAGCCTCTGGGACGCTTCCTGGGCTTTGCGGTGGCCGGCTGCGAGCCCGATGAGATGGGCATCGGCCCGGTGTTTGCCGTGCCCAAGGTGCTCAAGCGGCTCGGCCTCACAGTTCAGGACATTGACCTTTGGGAGCTCAACGAGGCCTTTGCGGTGCAGGTGCTGTACTGCCGTGACAAGTTGGGCATTCCTGCCGACCGCCTGAACGTCAACGGTGGCGCGATTGCTGTGGGCCATCCGTACGGGGTGAGTGGTCAGCGCCTGACGGGCCATGCGCTCATCGAGGGCAGGCGCCGTGGTGCCAAGCGGGTGTGCGTGACCATGTGCATTGGGGGAGGCATGGGCGCGGCGGGGATCTTTGAGGTTCTTTGACCGACGGGCCCTGCCCACATGAGCTACCGCACCACGCTTGACTTCCTGCTGCATGACTGGCAGCAAGTGGAACGCCTGAGCCAGCGCGACCGGTTTGCTGACCATTCGCGCGAGACCTTTGACGCCGTTCTGGATACCTGCGAGAAGATTGCCAGAGAGAAGTACGCACCGTTCAACCGCTTGGTGGACACGGAGGAACCAAAGGCCGAGCCAGACCAGGAGGGCGGCCTACGCGTGGTGCTGCCGCAGGCCACGCACGACGCGCACCAGGCCTATGTTGCCTCCGGCATGCTGGCGGCAGCCCAGGACTACGACATGGGCGGCATGCAGCTGCCATACGTGGTTGAGGCAGCTGCCAACTCTTTCTTTGCGATGGCGTCGGTGTCCATCGGTTCGCAGCTGCTGACGGTGGGCAATGCCAATGCCATCCTGGCGCACGGGACGGATCTCCAAAAGCAGGTATTCGCGGCGAACGAACTCAATGGTCGGTGGTCGGGCACCATGTGCCTGAGTGAGCCGCAGGCGGGCTCGAGCCTGTCGGACATCAGCACTCGGGCTGAGCTGGAGAATGCTGACGACCCGCTGGGGCCGCGCTACCGGCTTCGGGGCAACAAGATGTGGATCTCCTCCGGCGAGCACGAGCTGTCGGAGAACATCATCCACCTGGTACTGGCCAAGATTCCCGACGAAGCGGGGAAGCCGGTCCCCGGCACGCGTGGCATTTCTCTCTTCATCGTGCCGAAGAAGCTGGTAGACGACACGGGCAAGCTGACCGGTGTGCGCAACGATGTGGCGCTGGCGGGCCTGAACCACAAGCTGGGCTGGCGTGGCACCACCAACACGCTGCTTAACTTTGGTGAGGGCAAGTTCCCCGTGGACGGCCGACCGGGGGCCGTGGGCTACTTGGTGGGCAGGGCGGGGCAGGGCTTGGCCTGCATGTTCCACATGATGAACGAGGCCCGCATTGGCATTGGGATGGCGGCGACGATGCTAGGCATGGCGGGCTATGAGGCGTCACTGTCTTACGCTACCCAGCGAACGCAGGGGCGCCCCGTGACCGGGACGGGCAAGGACGCCACCCAGCCGATGGTTCGGCTGATCGAACATGCCGACATCAAGCGGATGCTGCTGGCGCAAAAGTCCATTTGCGAGGGAGCTCTGGCTTTGCAGCTGTACTGCGCCCGCCTCGTGGACGAGCAGCACACTGCTGGCGGCGATGCTGCAGCGCAGGCCAGGCTGTTGCTGGAGATGCTGACGCCCATCTCAAAAAGCTGGCCCAGCGAAAACTGTCTGGAGGCCAATTCATTGGCCATACAGATCCATGGCGGCTACGGATACACCCGCGACTTTCCGGTGGAACAGTACTGGCGTGATCAGCGACTCAACATGATTCACGAAGGCACCCATGGCATTCAAGCCATGGATCTGCTGGGGCGCAAGGTGTTGATGGATGGCGGCGCGGGCCTTCTGCTGCTGGCCACTCGAGTCAATGCCACCATTGAGCGGGCAGGGCAGGTGGAGGGACTGGCGAGTCATGCCAACGCCCTCGCGAGGGCGTTGAAGGAGGTGGGCGCAGCCACCAAGGCGGCCTGGGCTAACGGCCAGCCACAGGAGGCTCTGGCAAACGCGGTGCCGTATATGCAGGCTTTCGGCCATGTGGTGCTGGCGTGGATGTGGCTGGACGTGGCGCTCTGCGCGTCAGGGCTGCCCGACGACCGCTCTGCTCTGCGCGATGGGAAGCTTGCGGCCTGCCACTACTTCTTCCACTATGAGCTGCCCAAGGTGCCTGCCTGGTTGCAGGCGGTGAGTGCGCGTGACATGACCTGCGCCAGTTTGGCGGAGGCTGCGTTCTGATGACGCCACGTGGCGCGGAGACCCTGGCCTGGGTGTTCATCTACAGCGGCTTGCTGCTGTTGGTGCTGGGGGTTTCGGTGATGTCGCTGTCATCAGTGGCAACCCCGTGGTTGGCATGGGCCCTGTTGACGGCGGGCACTCTGGATGCCGCGCTCGGTGTTGGATTGATCATTTGGCGTTCGAAGATGAAAGACATAACGTGAGGAGATTTACATGAGCAGCAAGGCACGCACGATTCAGGAATTGTTCAATCTCAAGGGCAAGACCGCCTTGGTGACCGGCGGCTCCAGAGGACTGGGGTTGCAGATGGCCCACGCGCTGGGCGAAGCCGGCGCTCGCCTGGTGCTGAGCTCGCGCAAGGAGGAGGACCTGGCCGAGGCTGCCACCGAGCTGAAGGCAGCTGGTATCGAGGCGAGCTACATCGCCGCAGACCTGTCCAAGGAAGAGCAGATCCGCCAGGCGGCGGACGAGGCCATCCGGCGGCTGGGGCATATCGACATTCTGGTCAACAACGCGGGTGCGGCCTGGGGCTCCCCGGCCGAGGATCACCCAGTGGAAGCCTGGGACAAGGTGATGAACCTCAACATCCGCGGCTACTTCATCTTGAGTCAGCACGTGGCCAAGCACAGCATGATCGCCCGCCGGTATGGCCGTATCCTCAACGTGGCCAGCATTGCTGGCCTGGGCGGCAACCCGCCAGAGATGCAGACGGTGGCCTACAACACCTCGAAAGGCGCTGTCATCAACTTCACCCGTGCATTGGGTGCTGAATGGGGCAAGTACAACATCACGGTCAATGCCATCTGCCCTGGTTTTTTCCCGAGCAAGATGACCATGGGCACTCTCAAGGCCCTTGGCGAAGAGAAGCTTGCGGCACATGCGCCCTTGCGCCGTCTGGGTGACGACGAGGATCTCAAAGGCCTGACCCTCCTGTATGCGTCTGACGCCGGCAAGCACATCACGGGCCAGTGGTTGGCGGTGGATGGTGGTGTCAGCGTTGTGGCCGGTGGCTGATTCAGCTGCTCAACGCTGTACCTAGCACGAGGCAGCTTGCATGGACTTTCCGCTCAGCATCCCGTTTGTCCAGCACCTTGGCTTTGAACTGGTGCATTTCGGGAGCGGCAGGTCGGAGATTCGCCTGACGCTGAAGCCGGAACACGGAAACTCACGCGGTGCCGGGCACGGTGGTTTGGTGATGACCCTGCTGGATGTCGCCATGGCTCACGCCAGCCGCGAACGGGAAGGGGAAAGCCTTACCAATGTGGCCACGATTGAAATGAAAACGAGTTTCATGCGTCCCTCGCTGGGCTCCCTGAGGGCCGAGGGCAGACTGGTCCAGCGCACCCGCAGCATGGCCTTCTGCGAGGGCCATGTATACGACGAGTCCGGGCGTCTGTGCGCCCATGCCACGGGTACCTTCAAGTACCTCAAGAACCACCCTTCGGAAACCTGACCCATGACCTTCACCCACCAGATCCACCTCGTCTCCCGCCCCGCTGGCGAGCCGTCTCACGATAACTTCAAGCTGGTTGCAGTGACGCTCCCGGCGCTCCAAGACGGGCAGGTGCTGGTGCGCCACCACTACCTGAGCCTTGATCCGTACATGCGCGGTCGCATGAACGACAGCAAAAGCTACGCCCAGCCCCAGCCCCTCAACGCCACCATGATCGGTGGGACGGTAGGTGAGGTGGTTGAATCGCGACATCCGAGGTTTGGCGTGGGTGACACGGTAGTTGGCATGGGGGGCTGGGCAGAGCACAGCGTGGTCGATGTCAACCAGCCAGGTGCCCTGCGCAAGGTCGACGCCAGCTTGATTCCTCTGTCGGCTTATCTCGGGGCGGTGGGCATGCCTGGCGTCACCGCGTGGTACGGCTTGGTCAAGATCTGCGA
>CAZRRW010000189.1:0-4806 GCA_964602505.1 uncultured Burkholderiaceae bacterium | reverse complement strand
TCCACGCTTGCGGCTTGGCTCGCCACTGCGTCAGGCTGTAGGCCTCGGTGCGGGTGTCAATTGGCAGCAGGCGCATCCCGGGAGGCTCGTCACTGTCCCAGCCCAGCTCGGTAGGGCACATGGTGGTGCGCCCCGCGCTGGCCGGCATGATGCGACGCCCATAGCCCGCGAAGAACAGGGCATTGATCAGCTCGGACTTGCCGCGTGAGAACTCGCGAAGCCGCTGGCGCAGCAGTTTCAGACGGTCAGCGAGCGCTTCATCGATCAGGTCTTCGTCCTGGAGCCAGCGGTCAAGCCGACGCAGGCGAAACACCATGTCCCGGCGCCAAACGCCCAGTGCGTCAAAACTGGTGCTGAACCCCTCGACCATGGCTTTCATTGTCGCCGTCGACTGCGCGGCGGCCGACGTCGTGAAAAAGTATTCATTCGATGCTAGCACGTGACCCCTTGGCCGACGCGCTGCCCAATGTCTGCCGCCTCAGGTTTGACAGGCGGCGCAGTAGTAGGTGGCGCGCTGGCCCTGGCGAACCAGGCGTAGAGCGGCACCACAGCGCACACAGGGCTGGTCATTGCGCCCGTACACGGCGGCAACGGTCTGGAACACACCCGCCTCGCCATGCGCGTTGCTGAAGTCGCGCAGGGTGCTGCCGCCCGCCCGGATGGCCTCGGCCAGTACGCCGCGCACGGCATCGGCCAGGCGCTCGCAGCGCGCTAGGCTCAGCCGACCCGCTGCGGTACGCGGGTGAATGCCGGCACGGAACAAGGCCTCGCAGGCGTAGATGTTGCCCGCCCCCACCACCGCGTCACCCGACAGCAAGGCCTGCTTCACCGACAGGCGCTTGCCGCGCCACACCTGGCGCAGGTGATGCCCGTTGAACGCGTCATCGAAAGGCTCCAGCCCCAGCCGCGCCAGCAGCGGGCTGGGGCTGCCACCGGCCTCGTAGATCACCGCACCAAAGCGGCGCGGGTCATTCAGGCGAACGGTGGCCCGGTCGGTGGCCAGCTCGAAGTGGTCGTGGGCAGCGGCCGGGCTGCCTGGTGACGCAAACCCCAGCGAGCCGGACATGCCAAGGTGGAACATCAGCTGCCCCACGTCAAGGCGCATCAGCAGGTACTTGGCCCGCCGCTCGATGGCGTGGATGCGCTGGCCCACCAGGCGCTGTGGTGCCACACCCAGCGGCCAGCGCAGGGGCTTGCCCAGGCGCACCGCTTCAATGCGCGCACCCAGCAAGGACGGCAGCAAGGTTTGTCGGGTGACTTCGACCTCAGGCAACTCTGGCATGGCATCATTCTGCGATGAAGGTGTCGAGCACCGGCCCGCAGGCGGCCCTCAGCAAGTCAGCACAAGCCTGCCCCCGGGCCTGGGGCCTCGTCATGGCAGCGGCCATCGGGATGGCTGCACATGGCAGCGTGCTGGCCCAGGCTGCGCCGCGCCCAGCGCCACCGCCAACCGCCCCCGCCGCCAGCGCGGCAGCCTCTTCGGCAGCAGCCTCGACCCCGAGCGCCTCGGCCATGGATGCGCAGCTGTTCTATCAGTTGCTCATCGGCGAAATGCAGATACAGAGCAACGACCCCGCCACGGGCTTTGCCCTGCTGCTTGACGCGGCACGCAAGACCAACGACGCTGCGCTGTTCAGGCGTGCGGCCGACATTGCGCTGCAGGCGCGTGCGGGCGACGACGCGCTGGCCGCCGCACGGGCCTGGCAGCAGGCCCTGCCCGAGTCTCCAGAGGCCAACCAGTACGTGCTGCAGATCCTCGCGGCGCTGGGCCGGTTCGAGGCCATGGTGGAGCCACTCCAGCGTGAGCTGCAGCGCGTCAGCGCCGAGCAGCGGCGCGGGCTGCTGGGGCAGTTGCCACGGCTGTTCGCCCGCATGCAGAACCGGCCGCAGGCCGCTGCGCTGGCCGAGCGGGTGGTCGGCGACTGGCGCAACCGCCCCGACACGGCAGCGGTGGCATGGAGCGTGCTGGGGCATTTCAGGTTCTCGGCGCAGGACCGTCCCGGTGCGCTGGAGGCGGCGCGCTCAGCCCAGGCCGCCGACGCTGCCTCGCCCGCTCCGGCGCTGCTGGCCATTGACCTGATCCGCGCTGGGGTGCCGACGGCGCAGGCCCTGCTGGACCGCTACCTGAGCAGCCAGCCCAACGACAGCCTGGTGCGGCTTCAGTGGGCCCGCAGCCTGATGGAGTCGATGCGCTATGCCGAAGCCATCACGGTGCTGGAGCAGGTAACCACCTCGCAACCCTCGGCGGGTGAGGCCTGGCTGTTGCTGGGCACGCTGCGGGTGCAGTCGCAACTGCCCCGCGAGGGCGAGGTCGCCTTGCAGCAGTACCTGCGCCTGGCAGAAGGCGGCGGGGCCAGCAGTGAACTGGCCCGCGGACTGCCCCAAGCCTATCTGAGCCTGGCCCAGGCAGCAGAGCAGCGACGCGACTTTGCCGCCGTGGAGCGTTGGCTGGAACGGGTGGGGGGTGCCGACAACGCGCTGGCGGTGCAGACCCGCCGCGCCTCGGCGCTGGCCAAGCAGGGGCGAATGGCCGAGGCCCGCGCCCTGGTGCAGTCGCTTCCAGCACGCACGGCCGCCGAGCGGCGGGCCAAGGTGGGGGCAGAAGCGCAGATCCTGCGCGACGCCAAGCTGTGGCAGCAGACGTACGACCTGCTCAAGCCCGCCAGCGCCGCTGCGCCGGACGACATGGACCTGCTGTACGACTTTGCCATGGCGGCGGAGAAGCTGAACCGCCTGGACGAGATGGAGGCAGCCTTGCGGCGCGTGATTGCCACCCGCCCCGACTACCACCATGCCTACAACGCCCTGGGCTATTCGCTGGCCGACCGCAACCTGCGGCTGCCCGAAGCGCGGCAACTGATTGTGAAGGCGCTGGAGTTCGCCCCGAACGACCCGTTCATCATCGACAGCCTGGCCTGGGTGGAGTTTCGCTCGGGCAACACGGCCGAGGCGCTGCGCCTGCTTGAGCAGGCCTACCGCGCCCGGCCAGACGCGGAGATTGCGGCACACCTGGGCGAGGTCCTCTGGACGCTGGGCCGCCGGGACGAGGCACGGCGCTTCTGGCGCGAAGGCCTCACCAAGGACGCCGACAACGACACGCTGAAAGAGACGCTCAAGCGTTTCAACATCACCGCACCGTGACCTGCGCCCGGCGTGACTGGTGCCTGGCCAGCACAGTGCTGCTGGCCAGCTTGGCTGCTGGGCCTTTGACCGGCTGCGCCAGCTTGGGCGCAGCCGCCTTGGCGCCAGATGCGTCGCGGTTTGCGGGCCGCATGGCGCTGCGGGTGGACGCCACGGCGAACCAGCCCGCACAGGCGGCAAGCTTCGCCTTTGAGTTGACCGGCACGCCCCAGGCAGGGCAGTTCACCGCGGCCAGCCCCCTGGGCACCCTGCTGGCGCGAGTCAGCTGGCAGGCAGAGGGAGCCCGTGTCGAGGCCAATGGACAAGTGGACCGGTTCGCATCACTCACAGCGGCCATGCGGCAGTTCGCGGAAAGCGCAGGCCTGGCCCTGGACCTGCCGGTGGCCGCGATGTTCGCCTGGCTGGGCGGCCGGCCGCTGGCCGGGCAGCCCTTCCTGGCGCAAGCCGAGGGGTTTGAGCAACTGGGCTGGCGGGTCAGTACGGCGGCCGCCACCGAAGGGCGCATCAGCGCCGAGTGGCCTGGCCCGCCCGCCGCCATCGTGCGCGTCATCCTCGACCGCTGAACCCGATGTCCCAGCCCCTCATGCGCCCACCGCCCAGCGGCACGCCGGGTGATTTCATCGACCTGCCCGCCCCGGCCAAGCTGAACCTGTTTCTGCATGTCGTCGGCCAGCGTGACGATGGCTACCACCTGATCCGGTCGGTGTTCCTGCCCATCGACTGGATGGACTCGCTGTCCCTCGCCCGTCGCATCGACGGCGACGTGCGGTTGCGGGTGGTGGAGGGCCCGGCCCCAACAGGTGACCCGGCGCAGGATCTGGCGGTGCGCGCAGCCCGGGCCCTGCAGCGGGCCACCGGCTGCCGCCTGGGTGCAGACCTTGAACTGCGAAAGCGCGTGCCCACCGGGGCAGGCCTGGGTGGCGGCAGTTCCGACGCGGCCACCACCCTGATTGGCCTCAACCAGTTGTGGCAGTTGGGCCTGCGGCGTGCGGAGCTCAGCCAGATTGGCCTCAGCCTGGGCGCTGACGTGCCCTTCTTCCTGGGGCAGGGCCCAGCCCTGGTGCAAGGCATCGGCGAGCACCTGAGCCCCCTGCCGCCCGGCCATCCCTGGGCACAACCGCAGGGCTGGGCGGTGCTCAAGCCGCCGGCCAGCGTGCCAACGGCGGCGGTGTTCCGCCACCCCGACCTGCCTAGGCCATGGGCCAACAGCCCCGCGGGGCAGCCGGCGGCCCATGATGCGGCTATACTCATGGGCTTTGCTGAAAGCGGGCTGTCTGCCTTTCAGGCGCTGCCGGGGCCGGTGCTCCGCAACGACCTGCAAGCCGTGGCACAAGCCATCGAGCCGCAGATCAGCGAAGGGCTGCAGTGGCTGCAAACGCAGGGCCTGCCCTCACCGCAAATGAGCGGTTCGGGCAGCGCGGTGTTTGCGGCGCTGAACCCGGCACAGGTGGCCGCGGTCAGGCAAGCGGCCCTGCCAGGTGACGGCTGGGTGGTGAACACCTGCCAGAGCCTGGGCCAGCTTCCCTTGGCGGGGTGGCTGGCAGATTGAGTTTGACGGGGTCTGGGTTCACGCCCGGCCCCCGGTAGGGGAGTCGCCAAGTTGGTTAAGGCACCGGATTTTGATTCCGGCATGCGAGGGTTCGAGTCCTTCCTCCCCTGCCAGAT
>CAZRRW010000188.1:3065-4826 GCA_964602505.1 uncultured Burkholderiaceae bacterium | reverse complement strand
GCCGTGCCTGAACTCAATGCCGCAGCATGTCCGACCTCCGCCACTGCTGCCAGCTCACGCTCGAACGCATCCACTTGCGGACCCAGCGGTGCGATCCAGTTGGAGGCAAACGCCTCCTGAACCAGAGCCAGCTCGTCCCCCCCCAGATGCGGAGGTGACAGCCAGATCCGATCGTGGTGGGATCCTGCTCCAGTGGGCACTGTCAAGTCAGCCTCCTAGCTGGCACACCCACCCAGGTGCCCTCGTGCGCGTCCCGAGTGAGCACTGCACCGGCACCCAGCACCACGCCATCACCCAAGCGTACCTCTGGCAACACCACAGCACCAGATCCCACCATCGCACCAGCTCCCACCACCACCGCACCGCCAAGCACGGCGCGCGGCGCAATGTGTGCAAAGGCGGCAACACGACAGTCGTGATCGACGACTGCGGCATGATTGATCACAACAGCCCGGCCAAGCGTGGCTCCAGCAGAGACAACTGCCTGAGCGGCGACAAAGCACCCATCAGCCAAGCGGGCAGACGTGGCGATCGACGCCATCGGATGCACCAGCGTCACGAGCGCGACCTGGCCGGCGTCATTCCCGACCAGTCGCTCGACTTCGGCCTCGCGATCCACATTGGAGCCAATCGCCACGTGGACGCGAGCCGCCTGCCGGCGGATCAGGGCTTCGGCCTCCACCGAGGTCGCCATAGACACGCCAGGCAGTAGCTCACCAAGGCATCGGGCCGGGTCCCGGTCTGATGCCATCACCGCCCGCCATGGAAAGCGCGGCTCTCTGGCTTGGGTCCTCTGTGCCAAGGCCGCTTCCACAACCACGCGGCCATGTCCGCCTGCGCCAAACACCAGCAACATCTGATCAGAGCTCATGCGTCTTCTCTGTCAGGCCCACCAACGGCAGTGTCGCCAGCTGTTCCACAATCCGCGGGCCAGCCCGTCCATCGCCAAATCGGTTGCGCGTCTCAGCAGCGCCAAGACGCGGCGTGGCCAACGCTCGGCGCAACGCGGTCCGGATGGCGTCAAGCTGTGCGGGGGTGTCGATCACGTTGCTGTTGCGTTCGCGCAGATTCTGGCGGTCACCGATGTTCACCACCGGCGTGCCAAAGCTTGCAGCCTCAATGATGCCTGCTGACGAGTTGCCCGCCATCACTGCAGCGTGACGCATCAAGCTCACAAACTGTGCCCTCTCCACATGCGTCACCAGGCAAGACCCGGTTGGCCAGGCAGCTTGCGCCTTCGCCAACGCTGAGGCCACATCAGCACTGCCCGCGTCAGAGTTCGGAGCCAGCCACACCAAGGGGAGACCGAGATCGCACAAGGCGTCGGACAAGGCCAAGGTCTGCTCGGCCGCTTGTGCTGCTTGCTGTACCACCGGATGAAACACGACCAAGGCGAAACGGAGCGCAGGTCCACCACGGCACGACGTCGGCCATGCAGCCTCAAGCGCCATCGCGCCCAGCGCTGCCAGGCCATCCAACCCTGGGGCACCCACCACATGCACGCGCTGTGGCGCTTCGCCCATGCGCAGCAGGCGTTCGCGACTCTCCTCCGTCGCGACCAGATGCCATGACGCCAGTTTGCTGATGGCATGACGCACCGAATCGTCTACCGTACCTGATCGCTCCCCCCCGTGCACATGCACACAGGGCACTCCAAGGTGAAGTGCGGCAATGGCGGCCGCCAGCATCTCGCCCCGATCGCCCAGCACAAGTAGCAGATCCGGCGATTCGCGCGCCAGCACATTGGCCATACCACTCAGC
>CAZRRW010000188.1:968-3055 GCA_964602505.1 uncultured Burkholderiaceae bacterium | reverse complement strand
TTGAGCCATCGCCAAAGGGGTTCGGGAAGCAGTGTCGACCGCGACCTGCGCGGCAATGCGCCAGCCTGTGGCCCTGACTTCATCGACCGTGCGGCCATGTGTCGCGTCCAAATGCATGCCCGTGACCAACAGGCTCAATTGAAGACGAGGATCCTTGGCGATAAGCGCATAGGTGGACCGCATCAAACCGAAGTCAGCACGCGTACCGGTAACGGCCAACACTCGCCTGATTCGACCCGCTGGATGGATGGGGTTTCCGATCACCTATCGCTCCCCGAAGCGCCCATCTCCACATCGGCCCACTGCAGAGCCTGCCCGGCGGCCACCGCACGGCGCACGCGGCGGCCGATCAGCAACTCCAGGCCAGCGGGCTCGATGCCCGTCGCAGGGCGTCGACAAGCAAGGCACTCTGCGGTCAGCGTCTGCCCAGGCACAAGATCCACTATGGCCGTCACACTGCGTCGTGCCACCTGAGCGACCTCACGCTCGGAGTCCGACGGCTGCTTCACACCGTCTCCGAGCATACTGGACACCCGGCGCACGCCGCGCACCAACGCGGCCAGTTCATCAGGCAGCAATGAGGCAGCATGGTCAGGGCCCGGCATGTCGCGGGCCAGCGTGAAGTGCTTCTCGACGACCACGGCCCCCAGCGCGACGGCGACCAAACAAGCCTCCAACCCGAGACTGTGGTCAGAATAGCCAACGCCAACCCCAAGCGGACCGAACTCCCGTTGCAGGTGCGCAATGGCCTTCAGATTCAAGTCAGCGTCCGCCGCGGGGTAGGCTGAAGTGCAATGCAAAAGCGTCACGCTGCCGCTATGTCGTGGTCGCGCCCGGATCCACGCCAGAGCACTCGAGACTTCGTCCAGCGTCGCCATACCCGTTGAAACGATCAGGGGCAGGCCGGTATCGGCGGCCGCCTCCAGCAGTGCCTTGTGGTTTAACTCGCCGGAGGGCAGCTTGAGTCGGCGCACACCGAGTTGCCTCAATTGAGCCACAGCATTCACCGAGAACGGTGTCGAGCAGAACTCGATGCCGATTCGGCGGCAATGCTCGAACAGCACCCGGTGAGCTTCGTCGTCCAGTTCCAGCCTTTTGAGCATCTCATACTGACTGGCATCACCCGTCGCTCGACGCTGGTATGCAGCCGTTGGGGTACTGGCGGTCACCAGATCGTCCGCACAAAAGGTTTGAAACTTCACCACGTCGGCACCAGCGGAGTGGGCAACATCACACAGCTTCAAGGCCAAGTCGAGTTGACCGTTGTGATTGACACCCGCTTCAGCGATGAACAGCACCGCAGGCGCTTTGACGCCCGTACTGGCTAGGATGGCGTCGCTCACGGTCGCTCCGCTCCCGCCCAACGGGCCAGCCAGGCCGCCATCTCGAAGTCGAACGCATCATCAATGTCGACGGACCTTTCACGCGGCATCTCGATCGCTTTGACTCGAACGCTCCACATACCATGCAACGACGCATGGGCAAGCGCCGCTCGCCGCCACACGTAGATGCTGCCGTTCATGCCCAGCACTTTCGGCGCATCCTGACGACGCGCCACCACAGTCCAATTCCCTGCCGCCGCGGCCAACGTAGCAAGGCCGTCGCGGGTCTCCACCACCATGTTGAACCATGGATTGAAGCCACAGTCCGATCCAGTGATCACCAATTCAGCGGCTCCGTCCGCCTCATCAAGGGACCTGATGCAAAGCAGCAGATCCTGGGGTGTCCTCAGCGGCGAGGTCGGCTGAAGGTCCACCACTTCATCTACCAGCCTTCCCATCGCCTCAACCTGCTGTACGAGATGTTCAATCACCGGTAGCTTCGGCGCATCATCGGTGGCCAACTCAGCCGGGCGTAGACTTGGCACCACGGCACCAGCGCCCCGCGCCACTTGCGCGATCTGCGGGTCATCCGTGGACACGTACACCCCGTCAATCAAGGGGCATCGAAGCGCCTGCTCAATGCTGTGCACGATGAGCGGCTTGCCGTCTGCGTCCGGAAAGGGCAGCAGGTTCTTGCCAGGCAGACCCTTGCTACCCCCTCGGGCGCAGATGGTCGCAATGCGGTTTGTCATTTGGGATCAGAGC
>CAZRRW010000188.1:0-958 GCA_964602505.1 uncultured Burkholderiaceae bacterium | reverse complement strand
GGCATGAACGCCGCCTTTGGTCCGCCAGAGCAGTTCAAAGGGCCAGAAAGCGCTTGAGCAAGACGAGGCCCGCGGGCCCCGACCGCTCGGGATGGAACTGGCATCCGGTGAGCGCACCTCGCTGCACGGCCGCACAGATGGGCACGCCGTCATAGTCGGTCTGCGCCAGCCGATCGCTAGGATGCTCAGGTACCGGTGCAAATGAGTGCACGAAGTACATCGGCTCGCCAGGCGACAGGTCGCACAGCACGGTGCCTGCCCAGGAGTCACGTGAAGCTGGGCGTGACAGCGGACTCCATGCAATGTGAGGTAGGCGGAGCGGCACGCCCTCGGCGCCAACGGGAGCAATGGCCTTGACCCGACCGGGCAAAAGCCCCAGACCCGCATGATCGCCGAACTCGTCGCTCGCGTCGAACAGCATCTGCATCCCAACACAAACCCCCAGGAACGGTCGGCCCGTGTCAGCGAACCGACGGACAAGATCGGCCAGCCCACGGCGGTCCATCTCATGCATGCCATCGCCAAAGGCGCCAACGCCTGGCAGCACCACCCGCTCCGGCAAGACAGGCAACCCCGCGGCAGAGGAGACGACTGTGCAATGCGCACCGACATGGGTCAGCGCCCGCACAACATTGAGCAGGTTGCCGATGCCGTAGTCCAGCACCGTGACCGCACTCATGTCGACATCCCAGTTCTCGAGGCCTGAAGGGCTGTTTCACGCACGTACAAGCCCAAGCCCCGCGCCGCCGCCTTGAGGTCAGGCAAAGTGATGCGGGCCCAGTGCAGTGCATCAGCGACCGCCAGCCCCGTCACCCCCGCCGCGGCAGCCTGAGCCAGGTGCTCGGGTCGGCCATAGCCGCCACTCGCAATGACAGGTACTCGGACTGCAGCGCAAACCGCCGCCAGGAGATCCACGTCAAAGCCACGCCGGGTGCCCTCCTGGTCAACCGATGTAACC
>CAZRRW010000187.1:2947-4878 GCA_964602505.1 uncultured Burkholderiaceae bacterium | reverse complement strand
GCAAGGCGGCCTCGCCCGAGTCGACCAGCAGGAACTGGTTGGCCTGCACCGCCTGCTCCCCATCATGAACCAGGTCGGTAAACATCAGGCAGGCGTGCTGAGGTGAGCGAAAAAGTTCAACAGGCGACATGACGCAGATCCAAGCCGAAAAGTACGTGCAAGTGTCTGCCCGCACGCCACCCGCTGGGTTGACGTGCGTCAAACCATCACTTAACTTACAGTTGGTTCTATCAGGCTGGCAAACAAGGACTGCACCAAGACAGCGTGCCTGCAAGCGGTATTTGGAGGAGTGAAGTACATGGATACCGGCGCCATCAAAGTGGCTTGCTCAAAGTGCAACCTGCGGGAGTTGTGTCTGCCCGTCGGGCTCACGCCGTCCGAGGTGGATCGCCTGGATGCCATCATCGGCAAGCGGCGCAAGGTCAAGCGGGGCAACCCCGTGTTCCGCAACGGTGAAGCCTTCGCGTCCCTCTACGCGGTCCGCACCGGGGCATTCAAGACCGTGGTCGCCAGCCCGGACGGCCGTGAGCAGGTGACTGGCTTCCAGATGGCTGGCGAACTGCTTGGGCTGGACGGCATTGGCACCGAGCGGCACACCTGTGACGCAGTTGCGCTGGAAGACAGCGAGCTGTGTGTGGTGCCCTATTCACAGCTGGGTAGGCTGTCGCGCGAGTTCCCGGTGCTTCAGACCCACTTCCACAAGATCATGAGCCGCGAGATCGTGCGCGACCATGGGGTCATGCTGCTGCTGGGCAGCATGCGTGCCGAGGAACGGCTGGCCGCCTTCCTGCTGAACCTGGCCCAACGCCTGAAGGCGAGAGGGTTCTCGTCGTCGGAGATGATTCTTCGGATGACCCGGGAAGAGATTGGCAGCTACCTCGGACTGAAGCTGGAAACCGTGAGCCGCACCTTCTCCAAGATGCAGGCCGATAGCGTGCTGCAGGTCAACCAGCGCAACATCCACATCCAGGACTTGGAAGCCTTGCAGCAGTTGGTCAATCCCCAGGTGTGCTGAGGCCAGATGGTGGCGGAGCCGCCAGCACCAGGGTCAGTGCCGAACACGCCATGCAGACCAGCCAGAACATGGCAAACGACACGCTGTAGACCACGGCCCTTGGCCACTGGCTGACATCGCTTGGCGCCCAGGCGACCCTCAGGTCATGTGGATCCACCACCCCAAACACCAGCAGTTCCAGCATCGCGGCGGCCAGAAATGCGGGCCACACCACGCTCATCCACGGCGCCTGCTGAACCAGCCCCGCGTCAGACCGAACCGGGTCGAACGCATCCCGCCAAGGCTGGCCCTCTCCCGGTTCGTCGTTCATTTTGTAGGCTCTGCTGCCCGGTTGCGCCCGAGCACGGCAGGCAGCTCCGAGTTGAGCCCCTGCACCTTGGGCACGGTCAGCACCGGGTCTGGATCGCTCATGGCAATGGCGGCCGTGACCACACCAGCCACGATGACAATGAGCGGGCCGGCCGCAACAGCCCAGAACAGCGGTTCACGCCAGACTGATCTTGGACTTGGCGTCGAATGATTGAGAGTTGGGTCCATTCAAGTCTCCCAGGCAGGTTGGGGGGCCACCAGACATCGCGTCATCGAGGCACCAGGAACATCGAGCGCTCGGCAATCTGGACCTCGCCCTGATTGATGAGGAACTGGATCGGGTGGCTGCCTGGCGCGGGAAGCGACTCGGCCGGCACCTGGATCCGGATGGGCAGCCAGCGCGCCTCGGCGGGCCCCAGGCTCAGACTGTCCTCGCCCAGCACCCGCATCTGGGGCAGCCCTGTGGCCGTCACACGGTATTGCTGTGGGGACTCCGTCGCATTCATGATCTGGATGCGGTACACGTTCTCAATGGCGCCCAACTCGACCACCCGGGCCATCACCCCACGGTCACGAACCACATCAGCCCGAAAGGGCTTGCGTATGG
>CAZRRW010000187.1:0-2937 GCA_964602505.1 uncultured Burkholderiaceae bacterium | reverse complement strand
CGTCGTCGTCACCCCGAGCATGGGATCGACCAGGAACGCCGCCGCAATCAGCACCAGAATCGAGAAGTACACCAACACCCTGGGCCGAGCCACCCGGCGCCACATCTGGGCACGGCTCCACCCCTGGGACAGGGCGTTCTGGGTGGTGTAGCGAATCAAGCCCGGGGCGTAGTGCATCTTCGACATGATGGTGTCGCAGGCGTCTGCGCAGGCGCCGCAGCCAATGCATTCGTACTGAAGCCCTTTGCGAATGTCGATGCCTGTCGGGCACACATGCACACACAGGTTGCAGTCCACACAATCCCCCAGGCCTGTGGACTTGTAATCCGCGTGGCGCGACCGGGAACCCCGAGGTTCTCCCCTGGCTGTGTCATACGTGACGATGAGGGTGTCCTTGTCAAACATGGCCGACTGGAAGCGCGCATAGGGGCACATGTACTTGCACACCTGCTCACGCATGTAGCCCGCGTTGCCGTATGTGGCGAAACCGTAGAACAACACCCAGAACTGCTCCCAGCCGCCCATCCGGGTCTGAAGAAATGCCATGCCCAGTTCGCGCACGGGCGTGAAGTAGCCCACGAAGGTGAACCCGGTCAGAAGCGCAAAGGTGATCCACACGATCTGCTTGAAACTCTTCTTGAAAAGTTTCTCCAGGTCAAACGCCTGCGCATCCAAGCGCATCCGAGCCGCGCGATCGCCCTCGATCTTGCGCTCGAACCACATGAAGATCTGGCTGTAGACCGTTTGCGGGCAGGCGTAGCCGCACCACAGGCGCCCGGCCACCGCCGTGAACAGGAACAGCGAGTAGGCGCAGATGACTAATAGCGCCGTGAGGAACACAAAGTCCTGCGGGTACAGCACGAACCCGAAGAGATAGAAGCGGCGGGCCTCCAGATTGAACAGCACCGCCTGTCGCTCACCCCATTGCAGCCATGGCGTGCCGTAGAACACCAGCTGAGTCAGCCAGACAAAGACCCAGCGCCAAGCCGAGAAACGCCCCGCCACTGAGCGGGGGTAGATCTTGATGTGCTTCTGGTAGAGCGGAACGCTCTCATCAGCGATCACGGAGGCGGCATCGGCCATGCAACTCACCTGGGCTGCCGCAGGGCACGCACCTCAGCGGCCTTGGCGGCTCAGCACATAGGCGGCCACCACCCGGATCTGGTCGTCGCTGAGCTTGGGCGACTGCGCGGGCATGACGTTGTTCTTGCCCTCGGTGACGATCTTGACGATGGCCTGTTCACCAAAGCCGTGCAGCCAGATCTTGTCGCTGAGGTTGGGAGCTCCCACTGCTGTGTTGCCCTCTCCCTTGCTGCCATGGCAGGCGGCACAGACGGCGTACTTCTCCTTGCCCAGCGCCGCCTTCACGCTGTCGTGCGGGCTGCCAGACAGGCTCAACACATACTGGGCCAGGTTGCGCAGGTCGTCGCCAGAGCCCACGGCCGAAGCCAGTGGGGGCATCACGCCGTTACGCCCTTTGGCAATGCTCTCGATGATCTTCTCGCCACTTCCGCCGTGCAGCCAGTCGGCGTCGGTCAGATTGGAGAATCCCTTGCTGCCACGTGCATCCGAGCCATGGCATTGGGCGCAGTTGTTCAGGTAGATGCGTTCGCCAATGGCCACGGCCTGGGCGTTCTTGGCCAAGTCTTCAGGGGGTTGACTGCGAAATGCCGCGAAGATGGGCTCCACCTTGGCCTGCCAGGCGGCGGCCTCCTTCTCATACTGGCCACCACTGCTCCAGCCCAGGCTGCCTTTGCTGGCTGCCAGGCCCGGATACGCGAACAGGTACGCGATGGCGAACAGCAGGGTGATGATGAACAGGCCAACCCACCAGCGCGGCAGCGGGTTATTCATCTCCACCAGGTCCACGTCCCAGACGTGTCCTGTGGTGTTGTCACCGCTCATGACCTTGGTCTTGCCAGAGGCAATCAGCAGCGCAAAGCAGGCAATGATGGAGACGACCGTGACACCGGCGATCAGCCAGGCCACCGTGGGGCTGAGGAACTCACTCACTTTGAACCTCCTGCGGTGCGGGTGCACCCTCGTTCACATCCAGAACCGACCGGCCCAGTTGCTCAAAGCTGGCCCTTCTCTGGGCCGACCACGCCCAGCCGACGATGGCCAGAAACGAGACGAAGCTGAGCACCGTGACCGCTTCTCGAATCAGGTTGATGTCCACGATCTGCTCCTCACTTGACGGCCGTGCCCAGCACCTGCAGGTAGGCAATCAGCGCTTCCAGTTCGGTCTTGTTGGAGGCCTGCTTCGGTGCGTCGGCAATCTCGGCATCGGTGTAAGGCACACCCACCATACGCAGTGCCTTCATGCGCGCCGGCAGGCCCTGGGCGTCCACCTTGGCTGTCTCCAGCCAGGGGTAGGCCGGCATGTTGGACTCGGGCACCACGTCGCGCGGGTTCAGCAGGTGGATGCGATGCCACTCGTCGGAGTAGCGCCCCCCCACTCGGTGCAGATCGGGCCCAGTTCGCTTGCTGCCCCACTGGAACGGATGGTCGTAGACGAACTCGCCCGCCTGTGAGTAGGAGCCATAGCGCAAGGTCTCGGCACGGAACGGCCGGATCATCTGCGAGTGGCAGTTGTAGCAACCCTCCCGAAGATAGACGTCGCGCCCTGCCAGCTGAAGGGCTGTGTAGGGCTTGACCCCATCAATAGGCTGCAGGTTCGACTTCTGGAAGTACAGAGGCACGATCTCGACCAGCCCCCCGATGGCAATCACCACCAAGATCAGGACGATCATCAGCCAGTTCGAGGTTTCGATGCGGGCGTGAGAAAACGCTGATGTTTCATTCGACATGACAGACTCCTCAGGCGTGGGCGCGGACAGGCGGGATCACCGACAGGCTCTTGACTCCCTCCGGCTTCACATGGACCGCCGTCATGTACACATTCCAGGCCATGATCAGCATGCCGCTCAGGTACAT
>CAZRRW010000186.1:0-4965 GCA_964602505.1 uncultured Burkholderiaceae bacterium | reverse complement strand
CCCGCGACCCCCGGCGTGACAGGCCGGTATTCTAACCAACTGAACTACCGCTCCACTGCGACCGACGCCACTGGACGGTGGTGTCGCCCGCTCGCCGAGCAATTCAGCGAAGCCTAGGATGATAACAAACTCCGCCACCGTGTACGGCGTCCTCATGAATTTCCAGGATGAGCATGCCGCCCTAGGCCAGGCGATGCATCAGCCGCCTTACAAGGCACCGCCCGCAGCTCCGGTGCTGTACATCAAGACAGCCAATACCTTCACGCCAACGGGCGGCACTGTCCCCCTACCAACTGGCGTGAGCGAGCTGAGCGCCGCGGCCACGGTGGCCATGGTGATGGGCGAAGACGGTCGACCCAGCGCCTGGGCCCTGCTGATCGACTACTCCGTGCCACATAGCAGCTTCTTCCGCCCACCTGTGCGCAGCCGCTGCGCGGATGGCTTGCTGGGGCTGTGCCCTGAACTGCTTCCCATGAAAGCCTGGGATGACCATCAGTCTATCGAGATTCGACTGTCAGTCAACGGGCGCGAGCAGGGGGTGACCCGACTGGACTAGCTGATTCGCCCGCCGCAGGCCTTGCTACGTGATGTCAAGGCATTCATGACTCTGGCACCAGGCGATGTGCTCATGCTGGGCGCCAGCGCGCACCAGGTGGCGGTGCGGGCCGACGATGTGGTTGAAGCCCGGTGCCCGGCTTTCGCGACGACCTCACAGCGAATCGGAGGCGCACCATGAGGCACGCGCGCGTGGTCTACGAAGGTCGAGCCTGGACGGCAACCGACAGGGATGGAGCATTGCTGCTGCAGGGCGGAGGCGCCGAGCACCGCGTTGCATACAACGCGGTGCAATGGATGCCACCTGTGGCGCGCGGGCCCAAGGCACGCACCATCCTGGCCCTGGGACTGAACTATGCAGACCATGCCAAAGAGCTGGCGTTCAAGGCGCCAGAGGAGCCACTGGCCTTTCTGAAGGGCGAGAACGCACTGACGGGCCATCGGAGCCAGACCCCACGCCCTGCTGACATCAACTTCATGCACTACGAGTGTGAACTGACAGTCGTGATCGGGCGGATCGCCAGAGGGGTTCGGCAGTCAGATGCCTATGACTTCATCGCCGGGTACACCGTAGCCAATGACTACGCGATCCGCGACTATCTGGAGAACTGGTACCGCCCCAACCTGAAGGTCAAGAACCGGGATGCCTGTACGCCCATTGGCCCATGGCTGGTGGACGCAGCCGACATTCCCGACCCGATGAACCTGGCGCTCCAAACCACCGTGAATGGGGCGGTTACTCAACGCGGCCATACCCGCGACACGATCTTCAGCATCCCGTTTCTCATCGAATACTTCAGCAGCTTCATGACATTGGAACCTGGCGATCTGATTCTGACGGGAACGCCCGACGGCGTGGTCAACTGCGTGGCTGGCGATGTGGTGGTGACCTCGATCGAGGGGGTGGGCGATCTGGTCAACAACCTGGTGGCAGACACAGGAGAAGCACATGCAGATTGACCATCTGATCAACGGACGACAGGTCTCAAGCGCACAGCGTTTCGAGTCGGTGAACCCAGCGTCCCAGGAAGTGCTTGCGGAAGTCGCCGCAGGCGGCGAGGCGGAGGTGAACGCAGCGGTGGCCGCTGCGAAAGCGGCGTTTCCGAAATGGGCCGCGACGCCCCCGACCGAGCGGGCCAGGATCATGCGGCGTCTGGGCGACCTGATCAGCTCCCACGTACCAGACCTGGCTCGCACCGAGACCAACGACTGCGGTCAGGTCATCTCACAGACCGGCAAGCAACTGGTACCCCGCGCGGCCGACAACTTCCACTACTTCGCCGAGATGTGCACCCGGGTCGACGGCCACACCTACCCCACGCCAACGCACCTGAACTACACCTTGTTCCACCCGGTGGGTGTCTGCGCGCTGATCAGCCCGTGGAACGTGCCCTTCATGACCGCCACCTGGAAGGTGGCCCCCTGCCTGGCCTTTGGCAACACGGCCGTGCTCAAGATGAGCGAGCTGTCGCCCATGACCGCCTCACGGCTTGGCGAGCTCGCCCTGGAGGCGGGCGTACCCCCAGGTGTACTGAACATCGTGCATGGCTTCGGGCGAGATGCGGGCGAACCACTTTGCGCCCACCCGGACGTGCGCGCCATCAGCTTCACTGGGTCAACCGCCACCGGCAACCGCATCGTCAAGACCGCCGGCCTGAAGAAGTTCAGCATGGAGCTGGGAGGCAAGTCGCCTTTCGTGGTGTTTGATGACGCCGACCTTCAGCGGGCCATGGACGCGGCCGTGTTCATGATCTTCAGCAACAACGGCGAACGCTGCACCGCGGGCAGCCGCATCCTGGTGCAGCAGAGCGTCTATACCGACTTCTGCGCCCGCTTCGCCGAACGGGCCAGTCGCATCACCGTAGGCGACCCCCTCGATGAATCCACCACGATTGGCCCGATGATCAGCCCCGCCCACCTGGCCAAGGTGCGCAGCTACATTGAGCTGGGCCCCAAGGAAGGGGCTTCCTTGCTATGCGGTGGACTGGACCGACCCAGCTATGCCCCCGCACTGCCCGAGCGGGTTGCCAAGGGCAACTACGTCTGGCCGACCGTGTTTGCCGATGTCGACAACCGCATGCGGATTGCACAGGAAGAGATCTTTGGCCCGGTCGCCTGCCTCATCCCCTTCCGCGACGAAGCTCAGGCCATTGAACTGGCCAACGACATTCCCTACGGACTCTCCAGCTATGTCTGGACCGAGAACCTGGGGCGTGCCCACCGGGTGGCCGCGGCCATTGAGGCCGGCATGTGCTTTGTGAACAGCCAGAACGTGCGCGATCTGCGGCAGCCCTTTGGTGGCACCAAGGCCAGCGGGACTGGCCGCGAAGGCGGCACCTGGAGCTACGAGGTCTTTTGCGAGCCCAAGAACGTGGCGGTGTCATTGGGCTCGCACCACATTCCGCACTGGGGAGCCAAAGCATGAAGCCCCCACGCGCACTTCGTTCCCAGCCACCTGCGGCGGCGCAGGCCTGCCCTGGGGCAGCCCACGGGGAGACCTGAGATGGGCACCTTGGCGCTGGCGGCAAAGATCACCCATGTCCCATCGATGTACCTCTCTGAGCTGCCTGGCCCCCACTTTGGCTGCCGGGATGCGGCCATCAACGGCCACAAGGAAATTGACCGCCGCTGCCGTCAGCTCGGGGTGGACACCCTGGTGGTGCTGGATGTGCACTGGCAGGTGAACAGCGAGTACCACATCAACTGCCGCCCACAGTTTGAGGGCGTCTACACCAGCAACGAGCTGCCCCACTTCATCAAGAACATGCCGTACGCGGCACCCGGCAATGCAGCCTTGGGCCATGCCATTGCCGACATGGCCAACCGCATGGGCGTGAAGAGCCGTGCGCACAGCGACACCACCCTCGAGCTCGGCTATGGCACCTTGGTGCCCATGCGCTACATGAACAGCGACCAGCACTATCGGGTGGTCAGCATCAGCGCCTGGTGCGAATGGCATGACCTGACGCAGAGCCAGCGTTTCGGGTGGGCGCTTCGCCGGGCCATCGAGGAGAGCTACGACGGCACGGTGGCCGTGTTTGCAAGCGGTTCGCTCAGCCACCACTTTGCTGACAACGGGCACGCGCCCGAGTTCGCCTTCAAGGTGTATGACCCGTTTCTTGAGCAAGTGGACAGACGGGTGGTGGAGCTGTGGGAGAAGGGAGAGCACCGAACGGTGGTCGACATGTTGCCCATGTACAACGACAAGTGCTGGGGCGAAGGCGACATGCACGACACCGCCGTGCTCTACGGGGTGGTCGGTGGTGACAAGGCCACTTTCAGCTACAGCGAACCAGTGGAGGTGGTCACGCCGTACTTCGGCAGCTCTGGCACCGGGCAGATCAACGCCATCTTTCCGGTGGTGCCTATCACCGCGCCGCTACCGCCCGGGGCCTCCTGATGCCACATTTGGTCATTCTCTACAGCGGCAATGTTGCTGGGCGGGCGGATCTTGGCGCGCTGTGCCGGGACTTGGCCGATACGATGCTGGCTGCACGCGACGAGAGTGGCGGCCCCGTGTTTCCACCCGGTGGCACCCGGGTCTTGGCCTACCCAGCGACTCACTGGGCGGTGGCAGACGATGGCCGTGCTGCCAAGGCCGCAGGCTGGGCGCCCCAGGACATCGACCCCGCGTTCGTGTGGCTGAACCTGCGCATGGCTGCGGGCCGCAGCCCCGCAACTCATCGGCGCGTCGGCGACGCGCTGCTCGAGTGCACCAAACGCCACCTTGCCCCTGCCCTCGAACGCCACTTGATGGGCGTGACCTTGCAGATTGATGAGAGCACGGCACAGGTGTATGACGGCAAGTTCGGAAACCTTCACCCGCTGTTTGCAACCCAGATGCAACCCCCATGATCGACCACGACCTGATCAACACCCTGGCTGCCGAGCTGGACGAGGCCGAGCAAACGCGAGTGCAGGTGCGGCACTTCTCGAAACGCCACCCGGACATGGGCATCGACGACGGATACCGGGTTTCGCACGCCTGGGTGCAGCGCAAGCTGGCTCGTGGAGACCAGCGAATGGGCCACAAGATCGGCCTCACCTCGCGCGCCATGCAGCTGGCCAGCCAGATCACCGAACCCGATTACGGCACCCTGCTGGAAAGCATGCGCTTCTCGCCGGGTGACATTCCCACGCAACGCTTCATCGCACCCCGTGTCGAGGTGGAACTGGCATTTGTCTTGAGCAGGCGGCTGGCTGGACGTGTGACCGTGGAGGAGGTGCTGGCAGCGACCGAGTTCGTGCAACCGGCCATCGAGATCATCGATGCCCGCATTGAGCAGTTCGACAGAGACACCAAGGCACCGCGAAAAGTGGTCGACACCATCAGCGACAACGCAGCGAATGCAGGCATCGTGCTGGGGGGACGACAGGTCAGGCCAGGCGACGTGGATCTACCCTGGTGCG
>CAZRRW010000185.1:0-4979 GCA_964602505.1 uncultured Burkholderiaceae bacterium | reverse complement strand
CTGCGCACCTCGATCAAGAAGGTGTTGAAGGCCATCCAGTCCGGTGACCAGGGTGCCGCCGAGGCTGCCTGAAGGCTGCCGTGCCGGTGATCGATCGCGTGGCTGCGCATGGTTTCATTCACAAGAACAAGGCCGCTCGCCACAAGAGCCGCCTGTCGGCCCAGGTGAAGGCCCTGGCCGCCTGAAGCTGCTCTGAACCGGGCAGGCAAACAAAAAGACCGCCTCTGGCGGTCTTTTTTCTTTCTGGCGAGACTTGGCGAACCGATCAGGGCAGGAAACAGGCCTCGGTGACCACCAGATGGTTGTCCCGTGCAAAGTTCATCACGAAATCCCAGGCCAAGGGTTCGGCCACCTGGATGGCGCGGTTGACCACCACACACTTCACACCGTTCAACACGGTCGGCACGCACCAGGGGCTGTAGCCAATGTGGGCCTGTGAGCCGCCCGTGCCATCCGGGCGGAACTGGCTCATCACCCCGGCCAGACGCTCCGCCCAGTCGCTGGGCCGAAACACCTTGCCGTCGGCCGTGATGCCCTGAATGAAGAACTCGGTCCCCGACGTCGAAATGCTGGGGGTCGTGGGCAGGTCGGCCATGTCAATAGAAATTGTCGCATCGCAGCATTTCAGAATGCGGTGCCTGTTGATGCCTCAGGCGACGCACAGTCCCACCCAGCGAGCATCAGTCGCCCACACCTGGGCACCTAGAATTTTTGTCAGTTGCACCTGACCACCCAACCCGAGAACGCCGCATGTCCCAACCTGCCCCCGCCGCACCGACCGAACCGCACGTCATGGGCACGTATGGCCGTATGCCCATCGCCCTGTCGCATGGCCGAGGCGCCGAGGTGTGGGATGTCCACGGCAAGCGCTACCTGGACGCCTTGGGCGGCATTGCGGTCAACACCCTGGGCCACGCGCACCCCAAACTGGTGCCCGCGCTGCAAGACCAAGTGGCCAAGCTCATCCACACCAGCAACTACTACTACGTGCCCAACCAGGAGGTGCTGGCGGCCAAGCTGGTGGCGTTGTCAGGCATGACCAATGTGTTCTTCTGCAACTCGGGGCTCGAGGCCAACGAGGCGGCGCTCAAGCTGGCCCGCAAGTTCGGCCATGACAAGGGCATTGAGCGGCCCGAGATCATCGTGTACGAAAAGGCCTTTCACGGGCGCAGCATCGCCACGCTGAGCGCAACTGGCAACCCCAAGGTGCAGGCCGGTTTCGGGCCTCTGGTCGAGGGCTTTGTGCGAATCCCGTTCAACGACGTGGCGGCACTAGAGGAAGCGGCCAAACGTCCGAATGTCGTGGCAGTGTTCTTCGAGACGATTCAAGGTGAAGGCGGCGTCAACCCGGCGCGCAGCGAGTTTCTGCAGGCCGCGCGGCGCGTGTGCGATGAACACGACCTGCTGCTGATGATCGATGAAGTGCAGTGCGGCATTGGCCGTACCGGCAAATGGTTCGCCCACCAGTGGGCGGGCATCGTGCCCGACGTGATGCCCCTGGCCAAGGGCCTAGGCTCAGGGGTGCCCATTGGCGCGGTGGTGGCTGGCCCCAAGGCGGCCAAGATCTTTGCTCCTGGCAATCACGGCACCACCTTTGGCGGCAACCCCCTGGCCATGCGCGCCGGGGTAGAGACGCTGCGCATCATGGAAGAAGATGGCCTGATGAACCATGCCTTCAAGGTGGGTGGGCACCTGAAGGCGGCGCTCACCCGCGAACTGGCGGGTCAAAGCGGCGTGAAAGAGATCCGTGGCCAGGGCTTGATGCTGGGGGTGGAGCTGTGGATGCCTTGCGGAGACTTGGTCAAGCGCTGCGCCGACGCGGGCCTTCTGATCAGCGTGACAGCCGACAGCGTGATCCGCCTGGTGCCGCCCTTGATCCTGACCGAGGCCCAGGCCGACGAGATCGTCGCCATTCTGGTGCCCATCGTGAAGGCTTTCATCTCCGAGCAGCAACGTGCAGCGACAGCGGCGGGGGCCTGAGATGAGCAGACCGGCGCTGCGTCACTTCCTGAAGTTCAGCGACTTCTCTGCCGAGGAGTTCGCCTATCTGTTCGAACGCTCCCGCATCATCAAGAAGCGCTTCAAGAACTACGAGGCATACCACCCGCTGGCCGACCGCACCCTGGCCATGATCTTCGAGAAAGCATCCACTCGAACCCGGGTGAGCTTTGAGGCGGGCATGTACCAGCTGGGCGGCTCGGTGGTGCACCTGACCACGGGTGACAGCCAGCTCGGCCGGGCCGAGCCGATCGAGGACTCTGCCCGTGTCATCAGCCGCATGGTCGACCTGGTGATGATCCGCACCTTCGAGCAGAGCAAGATCGAGGCGTTTGCCACGCATTCCCGCGTGCCGGTGATCAACGGTCTGACCAACGAGTTCCACCCCTGCCAGATCCTCGCCGACATCTTCACCTTCATCGAGCATCGGGGCAGCATCACCGGCAAAACCGTGGCCTGGATTGGCGACGGCAACAACATGGCCAACACCTGGCTGCAGGCTGCGGATCTGCTGGGCTTCAGCGTCCACGTGAGCACCCCCAGCGGGTACGAGGTGAACGCGTCCCTGGCGGGCGTGAAGAACCCGGGCTGCTTCAAGGTGTTCAACCACCCGCAGGACGCCTGCGCGGGCGCCCACCTGGTGACCACCGACGTGTGGACCAGCATGGGCTTCGAGGCAGAGAACGAAGAACGCCGCAAGGCCTTTGTCGACTGGTGCGTTGACGAAGACCTGATGTCCGCCGCCGCACCCGATGCCCTGTTCATGCACTGCCTGCCGGCCCACCGCGGCGAAGAGGTCACCGCCGAAGTGATCGACGGCCCGCAATCGGTGGTGTGGGACGAGGCGGAGAACCGCATGCACGTCCAGAAGGCCTTGATGGAGTTTCTGCTCCTGGGCCGGGTGGGCGCCTGAGGGCCATAAAAAAGGCCCCGTTCGCCCCAGTCGTCAGGCCGCCACAGCCTGGTTGCTGCCTGCGGGCAGGCGGATCAGGTGGTCGAAGGCACTGAGGGCCGCGACCGAACCGGCACCTGCGGCCACCACGATCTGCTTGTAGGGCACCGTGGTGCAGTCGCCGGCCGCGAACACGCCGGGCACGTTGGTGTGCCCTTTCGCGTCGATCTCGATCTCGCCAAACCGGCTGAGCGTCACAGTGCCTTTCAGGAACTCGGTGTTGGGCACCAGCCCGATCTGCACGAACACGCCCGCCAGTTCCACATGACGGGGCTCACCACTCACCCGGTCGGTGTAGGTGATGCCGTTGACCCGCTGGCCATCGCCCGTGATCTCGGTGGTCTGCGCATTCACATGCACCGTCACGTTGGGCAGGCTGTTGAGCTTGTTCACCAACACCGCATCGGCCTTGAGCGCTGGCGCAAACTCAAGCAGGGTGACATGGGCCACCACGCCAGCGAGGTCGATGGCGGCCTCCACGCCCGAGTTGCCACCACCAATCACGGCAACGCGCTTGCCCTTGAACAAGGGGCCGTCACAGTGCGGGCAATAGGCCACGCCCTTGTTCTTGTATTCCTGCTCGCCGGGCACGTTGATGTTGCGCCAGCGGGCACCAGTGGCCAGGATCACACTCTTGGCTTGCAGCTTGCCGCCGTTGGCCAGGTGCACGTCGATCAGGCCGCCAGGCGCGGGGGCCGGCACGATGGCGTCGGCCCGCTGCAGGTTCATCAGATCCACCCCGTAGTGGCGCACCTGGGCCTCCAGCGCCGCGGCGAACTTGGGGCCGTCGGTCTCGAGTACCGAGATGTAGTTCTCGATGCCCAGGGTGTCATTCACCTGGCCGCCAAAGCGTTCGGCGGCAATGCCCACCCGAATGCCCTTGCGCGCGCCATACACCGCAGCGGCCGCGCCGGCGGGCCCGCCGCCGACGATCAGCATGTCGTAAGGGGCCTTGGCGTTGAGCTTCTCGGCTTCGCGCGCCTCACGCTTGACGTCGAGCTTGGCAACAATTTCCTCCAGCAGCATGCGGCCCGAGCCGAACACGCTGTTGTTCAGGAACACCTTGGGCACGCTCATCACGTCACGTGACTGCACCTCGCCCTGAAACGCCCCGCCTTCGATGACCGTGGTGCGGATGTTCGGGTTCAGGATCTGCATCAGAGCCAGCGACTGCACCACGTCGGGGCAGTTGTGGCAGTCGAGGCTCATGTACACCTCGAAGTCAAGCGGGCCGTCCAGCGCCTTCACCTGCTCCAGCAGTTCAGCGTCAAACTTGGGCGGGTGCCCGCCCGTCCACAGCAGGGCCAGCACCAGCGAGGTGAACTCGTGGCCCAGGGGCAGGCCAGCAAAACGCACACCCTCAGACCGGCCTTCGCGGCTGATGACAAACGACGGCTTGCGCGCATCGGTGCCCGCCTCTGAATAGCTGACCTTGGGCGACAAGCTGGCAATGGTTTGCAGGAGCTGACGCGTGTCAGCCGAAGCTGCGCTGTCGTCCAGCGAAGCGGTCAGCGTGATGGGCTCACGCAAATGTTGCAAATAGGTTTCAAGCTGCTGTTTGAGGGTGTCGTCGAGCATCGTCGGCTCCTTTGGAACGGGGCTGTTTGCTGAAGTGTCTCGGTGTGCTGAAGCGCTCGTACCCAAGCGCTTGAACACACCCCCTGCAGGGCAGGAGGTGTTTGATGGCAGGTCTGCTTAGATCTTGCCGACGAGATCCAAAGAAGGCGTCAGCGTCTTCGCGCCTTCGTTCCACTTGGCGGGGCACACCTGGCCAGGGTTGGCAGCGGTGTACTGGGCGGCCTTGAGCTTGCGCAGGGTTTCCGACACGTCACGTGCGATCTCGTTGGAGTGCACTTCCATGGTCTTGATGATGCCGTCGGGGTTGACGATGAAGGTGCCACGCAGGGCCAGGCCTTCTTCCTCGATGTGCACGTCGAAGGCACGGGTCATGGCGTGGGTGGGGTCGCCCACCAGCGGGAACTTGGCCTTGCCCACGGCGGGGCTGGTCTCGTGCCACACCTTGTGCGAG